>NZ_JBTZSY010000029.1:0-32978 GCF_054815885.1 Anoxybacillus sp. TBDG-1 | reverse complement strand
AACCTTATATGTTTTAATCATTTTCAGTTAGCTCCTTAACCATTCTCTTGGCTTTGTTGGCTCTTTTGCCTTGTAATTTTTTATAAATTGTATATAGAGTTTTATAGATTTTAACAGTTACTAACCTCCTTTTTAGGAAAAGTATTTTTGGTATAACGAGCGAGCAAATGTGACATCTTTCGTCCCGTGCACGAGCATGCGGCCGTCAGCAAATAAAACGACACGATGTCCTTCGAGTTGGGTCATTAACAAATACTCGTTCCCATGAACTTGTTGACCGCTTGCTTTCATTTGTTCCATCATTTCAGTTATATGAAATGGATGCACATGGCGAATTTGTACTGTATCTCTTCCGCATAAAACGGACGTTTTCATCTTTTCATTTTGTAAAGCTGGATATGTCTGATTGCTTCCACAAGACGGACAATGTTCGTTTTTTAATTTATCAACTCGTAAAAATCGATGTTCGTTTTGCCAAACGTCAAACATAACGAGCGAACGTCGGATCGCCGCAACATCTCCCACTAATATTTTTAACGCTTCCGCTGTTTGATAAGAGGCTACCATTTGTACAGCGGGGGAAACGATACCAACATTATCACAAGTCAAATGATAAGAAGGCAAATGATTAACGAAACAGCGAAAACATGGTGTTTGCTCTGGAATGATCGCAAAAGAAAGACCATAACTTCCCACACAAGCCCCATATATCCAAGGAATCCGATACTTTTGTGCCAAATCATTTAGTAGAAAGCGCGTTTCGAAATTATCTGTTCCGTCAATGACGAGATCAATTTGTTGTTCAAAAAGAGAAGCGAACGATTCGTCTTGGGCGTCTATGACAAGTGCCTCAACATGAACGTCACGGTTTACTGAAGCTAGACGACGCTTTGCAGCAACCGCTTTTGGCCATCCTTTTTCAGCATCTTCTTCACTATATAACGTTTGGCGCTGTAAATTCGTCCAATCGACATAATCGCGATCAACGATTGTCAATCGACCGACACCTGCACGCGCTAACATATCTGCATTCGCTGAACCGAGCGCTCCTGCTCCGACAATGAGAACATGTTTATGTTGAAGTGCTCGTTGTCCTTTTTCACCAATTCGCGAAAATAGCATTTGTCGCGAGTATCGCTCCATAATTATCCCTCTTGTCTTTTGAAATTTCCACTTTTTCCACCCGTTTTTTCGACTAAATACGTTGGACCAATGATGATCCCTTTATCCATTGCTTTACACATATCATAAATGGTTAAGGCGCAAATTGAAGCAGCTGTTAATGCCTCCATTTCTACTCCTGTACTTCCTTTTGTTTTGACAAACGCTTCAATTTTTAACTCATAATTTGTTTCTTTCGCTTGCCACGTAAACGAAATGTCTACTCCAGTCAGCGAAAGAGGGTGGCACATCGGAATGAGATCAGCGGTACGTTTCGCTGCCATAATACCTGCCACTTGGGCAACAGCTAACACATCTCCTTTTTTCACCTCCGAGCGCACGATTTTTTCATACACATCTTTTGAAACGATGACACGAGATACAGCGCAGGCAGTACGCACCGTTTCTCCCTTTTCTGAAATGTCGACCATTTTTGCACGACCTTGTTCGTTAAAATGTGTAAACGCTACCATGCGATCAACCCCCACTTACCGGTGGAATAAGAGCCACAACGTCACCGGCATATATCATATCATCATCTGTTGCAAATTCTTCGTTAATTGCAATCATAAGCGACGGAGCTGTTTGTAAATCATATTCATGTCGCAGGCGTTCGCGAAGTTGTTGAACGGTCATTTGTTGCTCATGAAACACCACTTCCTCTGTACCGAGCCGTTCTTTTATATATGCAAATAATAATACACGAATCATTCCTCTTCCTCCCTCGGTGCACCGTCATCATAGCGGACGGTTTCTTTTTGATCACCAATCCACATTTCCCCATCTTCCCAATATTCTTTTTTCCAAATGGGAACGATCTCTTTTATTCGTTCAATTGCATAGCGATTCGCTTCATATGCATCTGCCCGATGAGGCGTTGAAACAGCAATTGCTACTGCGATATCAGTAATATCGAGCCGCCCAATACGATGGACAATTGCTACTTTTGCTTGTGGAAAGCGCGCAACAATTTCTTCACCGATTTGCTTTAATTGTTTTTGCGCCATCGACTCATACGCTTCATATTGCAAATATACAGTCTTTTTACCTTTCGTCAATTCTCTTACTGTGCCAAGAAACGTCACAATCGCACCCGCATGACGATCAGCAACGGCTTCAATGACGCTTCCTACATGGATAGGTTCACGAACGATCGCAAACATGTTGTTCCCCCTTCACATAAGCAATAATGCACTCTATATACGCTCGTTCATCTTCAATAAAAAATGACCCTTCCATACGTTCCCAACTAATCGAAATAAGCACATTTTTTAAATGTAATAAATGTTTATCTTCCTGACTGCGCAAACAAACAATTTTCGGATAAGGTGCATGTTTAAATCCTTCAATAAGCAGTACATCAAGTGAAAATCGTTCATATATGGGGAGTAACTCATCAAGTTCCCAATGTCCTTTCGCATGGAAAAGAAACGTTCCATCACCCTCAACTCCACTCACAACAGCACCAGCCTCCGCGTGACGTGTCGTATCTTTTTCTTTCGGTAACGCCACTTTTCCGCTATGTCCATGGTGTTTTAACGTTCCGACGCGGTATCCATTTGTATATAACCGTTTAATTATTTTTTCAATAAGCGTCGTTTTTCCACTATTTTGATAACCAACAACTTGCAAAATGATCATGACCAAACACAATCTCCCTCATCATGAAGTAAAAGCACATCAACACGATTACCCGCTTGAAAACCGCGTGTTCCTCCCGGCAAAACGATAAAAGCGTTTGCTTGTGCAAGCGATGAAACAATATTTGATTTATCTTTTCCAACCGGTTCCACGTGTAACATGCCATCATCATACGATACGTTGGCACGAACAAAACGAGTAAATGGGTTCGGTTTTAAAAAATCTTTTTGTAAAACCGCTTGCGCTCTCTTTAAATAACGTTTTGACTGCCCTAACATCGCTTTTATAAATGGACGGGCAAATAATTCAAAGCCCACATAACATGCAGAAGGATTGCCTGATAGTCCAAACAACATTTTCTTTTCAAAAACTGCTGCCGACGTTACACTTCCTGGTCGCATGGCTACTTTATTGAATAATAATTGCGCTCCTAGATGCTCATATACGCGAGGCATATAATCAAAGTCCCCAACAGATACCCCGCCCGTTGTGATGACAACATCCGCTTCCTGCAATGCTTTTTGTACGACGTATAACGTATGTTCAAATGTATCTGCTACTTTTCCAAATAAAATCGGCTCTCCACCCGCGCGTCGAATTTGCGCTTGAAGCATGTAGGCGTTGCTGTTTCGGATTTTCCCTTTTTCAAGTGGCTCATAAACATGAAGAAGCTCGCTTCCCGTTGAAATAATAGCGACTTTCGGCTTTTTCATAACAGGTACTCGATCATATCCAAATGTTGCTAAAACAGCGACAATGCCTGGATGAATCATCGTTCCTTTTTCAACAACAACATCACCTTGCTTCATGTCTTCCCCTATACGCGAAATATTTTCACCTTCATGCACTTTTCTTTTTATTTCTACAAAACGCTTCCCATCTTTTTCAATTTCCTTCGTCAATTCAACCATGATGACAGCATTTGCACCATCTGGAATGGCTGCCCCTGTCATAATTTTTATTGCTTGTTTTGGCGTCAATGAGCCGTTCCAAACCGTCCCTGCTCCAATTGTACCAATGACTTCTAACAATACAGGGTGAGTAGATGATGCTTCCGCTGTTGCTTCAGCTGACAAGGCATAGCCGTCATATGGTGAACGATCAAACCAAGGGATTGGCATCGTTGCGTCAATACGTTGTGCTAAAATGCGTCCATCGCATTGTTCTAACGAAACATATTCTTTTCCTCCTTCGTGACACCATTTCATGACCCGTTCAATTGCTTCGTCAACCGGAATCGGTTTGCGCATATATGTTCATCCCTTCTTAAACAATCTATTTCTACTTTTACTATATCGCTTTTTAGTTATAAAATCGTGTGATGTATGTCACAAAAATACGATATGTTGTGACGAGATTCACAATTTTTTCATAAATGGTGATAAAAAAAGAGGCGTATTGCCTCTAACCAATCCATTTGTGAAATTGTTCTTTTGTATTAATATTCATAAACGGTTGTTCTTCTTTCATTTCTATATGCTTCACTCGGCAAGTAGAAAGAAACGTATGCATGCGATACTCTCCTTGCTGAAGGCAATCGTACATGAGCGATTTTACACGATAGTGATACATAGCAATGAGCGGTTGGAACCTTCCGTTTACATGCGGAACAATGGCATCAAATGCATCGTTTGCTTGCTGTTTTAGCGTCTTTACAATTGCTTCATGAATGAACGGGGTATCGCACGGCAATACGATATACCACGTTGCCTCATGATGCACCATGGCCGAATAAATACCTGCTAGAGGCCCTTTTCCTTTATAGTTTGGATCGTCTTCTCTCCATAACACCTCTTTGCACAATAGCTGTTTTTGAATGTATGGAGTAGCAACAACAACGATCTCATCAACAATTGAACGCAACGCCTCGATACTATACAAAAGAAAAGGTTTTCCATGTCGCAACGCAAGCGCTTTTGGTTCACCAAACCGCTTTGACTGTCCGCCCGCTAAAACAATGCCGATCGTTTTCATTGGCGACGAAGCTCCCAAACGAGATGGCGAATTTCGGGCAAAATTAACTTTTCCATCGCTAAGCGCACCGCGTTTGTCGATCCGGGCATACAAAAAATCATCATGTTGTTCATCGAGCCAGCAAGCGCCCGACTTAACATGGCCGCACTACCAATCTGTTCGTAGCTTAAAAACCGAAACAACTCACCGAATCCAACCATTTCTTTTTCAAGCAATGGCTGAATGGCTTCAATTGTTACATCACGTTTTGTAAATCCCGTTCCTCCATTGATTAAAATAACGTCTACTTGTTCAGCTGTTTCGACAGCTTGTCGAATGGCAAATACGTCATCTTTGACAATTTCATATGCAACGACGATGATTTCCGCTTGCTGTAATTGTTCACGAATGATTTGTCCGCTCGTATCTGTTTCATATGTGCGCGTGTCAGAAACGGTAACAATTTTACATCGAACAGGAAGTGTCGCTTGTTTTTTATGATCATGAACACCCATGCCGTTACCCTCCAATATATGACATTTCAATTCGTTTTCCGTTCCATGTTGTTTGCTTTCCACGATCTTCTGAGTAACGATCGACGCGCTGTCGCCAAACATGTTCAATACATGAGATGAGTTGTTCATCGCTCACACCAGCACGCATCATACTTAATAAATCCGTCCCATTTGTTGCAAATAAACATGTATACATTTTACCGTCGGCAGATAATCGACTGCGCGTACAATCCGAACAAAAAGCAGCAGAAACAGAAGAAATAAAACCGACTTCCACATTCGTTCCTACGTAACGATAACGTTTAGCTACTTCACCAACATGAGCAGGAGCAACAGGCTCAAGTGGCATATGCTCAGAAATGATGTCATATATTTGCTTGCTCGTCACAACATCATCTAACTTCCATTCGTTTAAAGAACCAACGTCCATAAATTCAATAAAACGAAGCGTCACACCTTTGTTTTTAAAAAAGTAAGCCATTGGTAAAATTTCGCTATCGTTTAGTCCTTTTTTTACAACCATATTTACTTTTACTAAAAGTCCTTCAGCAAGCGCGGCATCAATTCCTTCCAAAATGTGTGCAGAACGTACGCCAACCCCATTCATTTTTTTAAAAATCGCATCGTCGAGCGCATCTAAACTCACATTCACCCTCTTCATACCAGCGTCTTTCAATTTTCTTGCATACTTTTTTAAGAAAAAACCATTTGTCGTTAATGATACGTCTTGAACACCTTCAATGTTTGTCAACATCGCCACAAGCACATCGATATTTTTTCGTAGTAGCGGTTCTCCACCCGTCAAACGAATTTTTCTTACCCCAAGTTGAACAAACAAGCGAGCAAAACGTTGCATTTCTTCAAATGTCATCAGTTGTTTCCGATTCATAAAACAATATTGTTTTCCTTCTATATCAGGCATACAATACGTACAACGAAAATTGCAACGATCCGTCACAGACATGCGTAAATCTAATAATGGACGTTCATATACGTCATATACCATTTTCAATCCCTCATTTCATTTCCCGAGGTTCTATGTCCATGTTACTAAATTTGTTAATTAACAAATGTGACGTACGTCACACAAACATATATGTTCATGATTTATTCAAACAAAAGAAACAAACACTCTGGTGGCAAATATACTTTTTTATTATGCATCTGTCTCCACTCTTCTTCACTCACGTTTGCTTGCAATATAAAATAGTCTGTTTGTAGCGTCACATCATACGTATATACATTTGGAACGGCTCGAATGATCCGAAAAGAAAAAGCGTTGTATGCCGCATCATCTACAAACTGAATATGATGCGAATGAACGCCAATGTATGTCGCTCCATGCTTTCTTTTATGAGGAGGAACAATAAGCGACGCTCCGTTAACGGAACAAACAAGTCGTTCTCCTCTATCATTAAACGTACAAGGAAATATATTTTTACAACCGACAATTTTAGCTGCTCGTACATTTTCTGGTTCGCGAAATACACGTTCTTTTTTTCCATGTTGTATAACGCGACCACGATCATACAAAATGAGTTCATCACATAACCGATAGGCTTCTTCTAAATGATGTGTCACAAAAAGAACAATTCCCGAAAAATGTTGTTGTAAATAAGAGAAAAATTGCTGTTCCATCGTCTGTTTTGTATGGTGATCGAGCGCGGAGAACGGCTCATCAAGCAATAATATACTCGGCTTTGTGACAAGCGTTCGAGCAAGTGCTACTCGCTGTTGCTGACCACCAGATAATTGATGCGGGTAATGATGTTCGTATCCTTTTAATCCGATATTTTCAATCATATTTAAAACTGTATGTTGCACTTGCTTTTTGGACCATTTTTTTAAACCGAACGCGATATTTTCGTAAACTGTTAAATGTGGGAAAAGAGCATAATGTTGAAACATATACCCGACGTTTCGATGACGAGCAGGGACATGAATCCGTTTGTCTGAATGAAAAAATACACGATCATGTAGTTGAATCGTTCCTTCATCTGGCCGTTGCAACCCAGCAATACTTTGCAACGTTAAACTTTTTCCACACCCTGACGGTCCTAATATGCCAACAATACCTTTTTCAATTGTAAAATGAACACCTAACTGAAAGTGCGGAAACATCTTCTTAATGGCGACGTAAAGCATCGTTTTCTCCTCGAATCATTCGCTTTTCTAATCGTTTCATTGTATACAATAAAATAACAGATACAACGGTCATAATAAGAACGAGTATATTTGCCATTTTTTTATCTCCAGCAAGCAACGCATCATAAATCGCAATTGGCATCGTCATCGTTTCGTTTGGGATGCTTCCCGCAACCATTAATGTTGTACCAAAATCCCCAAGTGCACGGGCAAAAACGAGTGTAGTCGCAGACGCAAGGCTACGCCAAGAGAGCGGAATGACGACAGTGAAAAAAATATCCCATTCCGATCGTCCAAGCACTCTTGCAGCATTTAACAATTGTCCATCAATGCTTGCAAATGCTGCCCGCGCCGTTTTCACAAAAAACGGTAAAGCAACAACAAAAGCAGCAACAACTGCTCCTGTCGGTGTAAATACAATAAATATCCCAAACGTTTCTTCTAAAAAACGACCAAGTGGACTCGATCTGCCGAGTAGCACAAGTAAATAATAGCCAAGAACTGTCGGAGGCAATACAATTGGCAACGTAAATAATGAATCAAGTATATCACCTATTTTATTGTTAGAACGGCTTAAATAGTAAGAAATGGGCAAACCGAAAACAAGTGCACAAATGGTTGCTATTGTTGCTACTTTTAACGATAAAAAGAGCGGAAAAAGATTAATCGCCTGCACAATTATTTCTCCTCAGGAATGATAAACCCGTATTTTTTCATAATACTCGTCCCAGTCGGTCCTTGCAAAAATTCAATAAATTTGCCCGCTTCTTTTTCATGTTTCGTTTGTTTGACAATGACAATCGCTTGCTGAATTGGTTCATGCATATGCTCATCAATGAGATAAAATGGAAGATGATGATCTTTCATAAGTGCAAGCGCCACGATCGCCGCTTCAACATTGCCTGATTCCACATAAGTAAGTGTATCAGCAATATTTTTTCCATAAACGAGCTTCGGCTCTACTTGTTCCCATAAACCAGCTTTTTGTAACGCTTGTTTTGCTGCTAGCCCATACGGTGCATGGTCTGGGTTAGCAATCGCTACCTTTTTCACTTCTTGTTTCACTACATCTTGTAATGACGTTACGGCTACTCCTTCTTTTACGGCAAGTCCAATGCGCCCAAAGGCGTATATGTTTTTTGTTTGTTCAAGAGCGATATGCCCGTGAACGAGTTCATCGACATATTCTACATTTGCTGAAGCAAATATATCAAACGGCGCCCCTTGTTTAATTTGTTCCGCTAACTGACCACTTGATCCAAAAATAAATGTAACGTCTATTCCTGTTTCTTTTTTAAATTGTTCTCCAATTTCTTTAAACGCATTGGTTAAGTCGGCTGCTGCGGCAACTTTAATCGTTGGTGACGAAGGTGGGTGATATTGACATCCTATGCACCCTATCATTAATAAAATTATCCCCAAGACATAACTCCTCATTTGATCCACTCACCTCATTGACATATCATAATACATGTGATGTTCATATTTTTTTCTTGTTAATTTCCTCATCCTCTCTAGTATATTGTATATCATCGGTTACTTCTTTTACAGATTTTTTAAATTCGAATAATGTTTTCCCAAAAGCTCTGCCTATTTCAGGCAATTTACTAGGACCAAATATAATAAGTGCTATGACTAAAATCAAAATGAGACCCGGTACACCTATGTTATTGAGCATGACATATCATCCTTTCATCCTAAAGTTAATGTTTTTCTTTTCTCTTGTATGTGACAATCACCACAAAATGGTTCATCTGCATTTTTTAATTCCCCGCATCTCGGACATGCACTCTGATTTTTAGAGGTGAGCATTTTTGTTTTACAACACTCTAACCTTATCACGTTAGCCTTTTTCATATACAAATGTTTACAATAACGAGTACACACACTACATCCAATACATTTGATTGGATCAAAAAATAGCGTTTTCTCCGTAGAACCCATTTGCTCATATAGTGCTCCTGTAGGGCAAAGCACTGAACACTTTCCACATAACGAGCAGTACTCATCCGTACATATATCATATACGTGTATTTGCTCACTTATTTTCGCATGAATGTTTTGTTCACCATATTTTTCAATAAAAGCTTTCAGTATATCCCGTTTTGGGGAGTGGGGGATTTTTTTTCGTATCGTCGTTTTTTCAAAAGAGTCGAACATGAATGATGCTACTTGTTTTGTTGTTTTTTTCGGAACTATTCGTAAAAAATCTCTCCGTGATGTTTTTTTCTCTTGTTGTTCAATAGAATAAATTTTATCGATCACTTCAACGGAATGGGATTCATGCCGAAATTGCTCATTCCAAACATGAACCCATTCTTGAAACCCTTGCATATTCCAATCAATTTCACATTGATTACACATATTTTCATCTAAAAAAATTTGAATATGAATTTTTTTTAGTAAAGCGAGCATAAACCACTCTATTGTTAAAATTTTTAAACAAGGTAAGTAAAAGCTATTTTCAATTTTATGGTTTACTTTTTTGCACAAAAAACAAACTTGATTATAATTGTCTAATTGTCGAATGTAGTTTACAAATGATTCAGAATCTATCCAAAAAACGTCTGTTGGACAACTGTGTGTACATAAACCACAGGAACTACATTTTTGTTCGTCTATTGTGATTCCGTTCTCGTGTAATTGAATAGCTGTTTCTGGGCACATATTCTCACAAAGATGACATGTCATTTCATCGTATCGTACACGTAAACAAGAGCCTTCATTTACTCGTAACGACGTTTTCTCGACTACTCGGTTTAACAAAAAACCCCACATACATCTCACATCCGATTGTCGAAATATTGTTGTTCCATATAAAGAAATTGTTTTGTTAACATGGCAAGTGTTTTGTAAAAATTTGTACTCGCTCGACTACTTATACGATCTAAAAAAATTGGTACCCACTCAAATACATGATTGATGAAAAAGTCTTGTTGTCGATTTACATATATAGGATCTAATGTTTTTATATATTGAAAGATTAAATAATACATAAATTCGAATTCTACAGAAATATGATCTGGTGGCTCAAAAAATGAATCTTGTAAATATAACCCTGCTTCTTCGTAAGTTTTTATTACTTTTTCAGTCACTACTCCCATTACTCGACGCTCTCTATCTAAATAAACAGAACTATATGGGGGAGCTAACGTATCAGACCCACCAATAAATAGCTTTGTATGATCCACTTGCAGCTCTAGTAAATTATTTGTTTGAAATTGCTTGACGATCATCTCCACTATATTACATAGTGGAGATGATTGGTTAACACATTGTCGAAACTGGTTTAGTAATTGTTCCGTTTCTTCAACAGGGTGGTAATACAATTGAGAGATGATCTTATAAATATTTGCTCTGTTCCATTCTTCCTGTGCAATGTTTATCATTTATGCCACCTCAGTATTCTCTCAAGTAGAAAACTTTTGGTTTTGTACCTTTTTCAGGTAACAAAACAGATGTTTTATATTTAGCTAACATAGCATGAATTGGATCATTCGGATCATCTAAATCACCAACTAAACGCGCATCGGCAGGACAAGAAGTAACACAATACGGCTGTTCTCCTTCTTTTAAACGGTGATCACAGAACGTGCACTTTTCTACAATTCCCTTATATCGAATTCCTTCATACGTCTTTTCACGATCAGGATTATAATAAGGTACTTTTTCTCTAATACTTGTACTGATTTCCTTTCCGCTTGAAGTTCCTTTTTGAATAAGGGCTTCTTGATCACGCCAATATTCATGGGGATCTTTTTTATTAAAGTTAATTACACCATACGGACATGCTTGCATACAGCTTTTACATCCTATACATTTGTCTGCATCATGCAAAGTTAAACCATTTTCATCTTTATACATTGCTTTTGTCGGACAAGCTCGTACACAAGCGGCATTTTCACAGTGATTACATAATGTAGGGATGTACTCATATTTTACATTTGGGAAACTTCCCGTTGTTCTTGTGATATGCCAAGACCAAAACATACCTTCAGGCACATTATTTTCGTTTTTACAAGCAATTTGGCAAGCGCTACATCCTACACATTTATGCAAATCGATAACCATTGCATATTTAGTCATTATTCCCACCTCCATGAAACCATTATGCTTTTTCGATTTTTACTCTTGTTACCCCTCCATGACGTGCGGTGCTTCCACTTATTCGCTCATAGTCAGCCGGCAAAATTTCATTATTATTTCCGCCTCGTGCAATTTTTTTATTATAGTCAAGCGCTGCAATACGACCATAAGCCCAATGCCCTTGACCATAACATTTTCCTACTGTTCCAGGTCTCACTCCTTCCCATAGTTTCGCTGTACATACAATCGACCCCGTAGGAGAAATGATCTTCACTTTATCGCCTGTTTTAATTCCTAGTTTTTTACCATCTGCTGGGTTAATCTTCACGACATCATCCCAAGATTCATCCCCCGGATCAGCATCTTTAAACTCTTGGTACCATAGTGTGTTTGCGGAGCGTGCCTCACGATTAAGTCTTGAACGATGTTCAAAGAAAATGAATGGATATTCTTTCTCATCCCCCCAGCGGAACGGTTCTTCATAATGCGGAATGAAAGCAATTTCCCCCCGCGCTTGATATTTTGTTGCTTTCATAATTTCATCTGTTGTTGTACTATGTTTTTCCGCATGTTTCTCAAGAGATTCTTTTAAAGTTTCACTATAAAATTCGAATTTTTTTGTTTTCGTTCCGAAATCTTCCCAATGCTTTTTGTATGGTGTTTCTTTCGCATTCCATACGCCTTTTTCTACGAATTCCTCCCATCCTTTTAGTAAATCCCCCTCTTTTTCAACAGTTGGATCCCATACATCTTTTGTCATTTTCTTTGTTGCATATAACGTGAACTCAGTGCCATTCTTCGGTTCTAATCCTGTCTCTGGATCTTTAAACTCATTTTTGTAAAATTGCAATAAGTTATGAAAACCTTTCTTTGCTAGCGATTCAGCAATGAGCCACGGAATTTCTGTTTCATCCATTTTCACATCCCATAGCGGTTTAATGACACGATTCGTTAAAGACACATAACTATACTTATTTTGTTTGTTTGTAATAAAGCTTAATTTTTCAAATAATTGATGTGCAGCTGGTAAAACGATATCTGCAAATTGTGTTGTTTCAGATGGATTTGTCGTAATATGGACAAAGAAAGGAATTTTCTCTAATGCCTTTTCCCAACGTTGCGCACCTGTACAAGAAAACGCAAAATTCATCCAATATCCTATTGCTACTTTAATTTCATAAGGATCTTCTTCTAAAATAGCGTCAGCTACACGGTTAGTGACGACTCCCCCACCTGGTTTTCCTTCTTTTAAAGCTGGGAATTCTTTTGATCCGCGATGGTCTATTTTTTTGTTTTCTATATTTGTTTTTGCTATTTCATCTTGATAAGTATCAAATTCAAATTTTTTTACAACAGGAACTTTTGAGTCACGCAACGTACCACCGATATTTTCAACAGACCCCACTAGTGCATTTAACGCATGCGCAGCCATGGCTGTATACAATCCACGCACTTGCATGGATGCTCCCGGCGTTAACCACGATATCGCCCGTGGAGCCGCTTTCGCAAAATCTATTGCAACTCTTCTAATCTGTTGCGCTGGAATACCACACCGCTGTTCAGCCCATTCTGGTGTACGATCTTTCAATTCTAAATTCCACCATTTTATTAATCCATACGTATATCGTTCTTCAAAATCTTCTTCTGCTACCGTCACACCAGCTTTAAAGCGATTCACTCCATCAATAAAATCACCTACAAATTCTCGGTTCCATAGTCCCTCTGTCAATATGACGTGTGCAATTGAAACAGCGAGTGCCCCATCTTCTCCTGGGATAATAGGTAACCATTCATGAGCTTTTGATGCTGTTGCAGATAATCTCGGATCAACAACGGCAACTTTTGCCCTATCCAATACATCGCCCCAAACGTTTATAGCATGTGGAACTTGTCTGTTTGATGCGACTGGATCTCCTCCCCAAAGCAATACGTATCGAGTTTCCATTAAATCGTAATCTCGATAGTCCCAAAACGCTTCTGTAAAATATGGGCCTGCTTTCTCAGCCTCTGCACAAATCGCACTATGAGAAATATTATTTGGGGAACCAAAAATTTTAGGTAAAGCATCGTAAATAATTGGGTTCAACCCTGAGTAACGTCCTCTAAATAAAACGAACTTATGTGTTTCGTTTGCTTTTCTCAATTCCATTAATCGATCTGTGATCATATCGATCGCTTCTTCCCATGAAATCGGAACAAACTTCGGATCTTCATTTCTCCCTTTTTTAGGGTTTGTTCGTTTCAAAGGTACTTTAATACGATCAGGATCGTATACTTGTTGCAACGCTAAATGAGGTCTAGGACAAATTTTCCCATGATTCGCTTTAGCATATGGATTTCCTCTAACTTTGACAGCTCTTCCGTTAACAACATACACTTGAACAGGACACCACGATGTGCATCCTTGACAAGTAGATGCCCGCCATTCTCCTTGCTTAATTAATTTTTTTTCTTTTTCATCTGCAAACGCTACCAAAGACGGAGATGCCGATTTTACCCCTGTCGCTAACAATCCTGTAACTGCTGTCGCTTTTAAAAAATTTCTTCTCGATATTTTCATTTTCCCCACCTCATTCATCTATTTAAAATTAGGCTACTGTAAGAAAAATGGAAGATGCAATTGCCCTGCATAAATAATGATGTGTTTCATAAAGGCAACCCCTATTAATACGAAGAGGGAGGCTACTGTTCCTAACACTTTTGAAAGTACAGAGCGATAATGTTTAGATTGATACAAACTAATCATCATTGGAATAACTAATCCGAGAAGAATGACAACAACCCACCAAACTCCCCCATATTCATCCATCATCATTTGATATGAAGCTGCATGCGCTTCTCCTGATCTCATCATGACAAACTGCCATATAAGCAATAGAACAAAATGAATAAAACTTAAGGCACCCATCCATTTAAACAACTGAAGATTTCTACCACTATCTTTCTCTAAAAGAGAACGGTGATCTTTCAAACGATCAAGCATTTGAATAAGTACAACTAATGCTAGCCCGCTTAATAAAGAAGAAGAGAAGAAAAGAATCGTAACTAATCCGCCACTCCATAATGGTCGGTCTAAAGAAGTAAGCAATAAACCATGATAAATACCAACTAGTATAGCAAATAGCGTTCCAAGTATTTTACAAGTAGCGAATACAAAGTCGTGATCTCGATCCATATATACATACAATGCATAAACGAAGGAGGTGATCATAAATAAGCTTTGAACAATTCCACCCCACGAAGTAACAGAAAGAGGATTAAAATGGTACATTGTCGTTAAAAATCTTTCTGGTCTTCCTAATTCACTAATTAAAAACAGAAGCCCTCCTCCAACACAAACGGGCGATAAGATAGCTGTTAGCTTAATAAGTTTTTTGTTTTCTTTGTAAAAAATACTTAACAACACAGAAATGAAAAATAAAGCAATTCCTACCCCCCCTAAAAATAAATCTAGCGTAATTCGAACATCCCAGTACATACCGTATCTCCCTCCTTGAATGATTTTATTTGTACTTAAGTAAGGTGAAGCTTTCATAAAAAAGTATAAAATACCTTTGCTTATAAAAATATAAACTCGTTCATCTGTTCACAATACTTTAACATTTTTTTGTAAATAAAATTTCATAAAATATGTGACAAATATCATTGCAAACAAAAAAGAAGATGCTCTGTTCTTTTTAGAGCATCTCCATCATGTATTTTTCTATTTTATTACATATTCTTTTTCCTTAACATTTCACTTCCGCATTTTTTCTAGCATAATAATACCAATTTAATGCAATGGATAGGATATAAAATGCGATAAAGAAGTAAAATGCTGTAATTGGTGTACCTGTATTTTGGGCTGCCCAACCGAATAGCTTTGGAATGAAAAATGAACCATACGCTGCAAATGCTGCTGTAAAACCAAGAACAGGTGCTGCTTCTTTTGGTGGGAAGATGATCGGAATCATTTGGAATGTTGATCCCGATCCCATGCCTGCTGCAATAAACAAAATTAAGAACGATACAATAAATCCGATAAAGTGTTTCTCTGTTGTAAAATACATAACCGCAGCAGCGCCAAGCCCCATAGCAATCAAAATGTAGTTTGTTACACGCGCTCCTCCTAATTTATCGGACAACCATCCACCGACTGGGCGAAATGCCGCTGCTAAAAATGCCCCTAAAAAGGCAAGGGATACGTGTTCTGGAAATTGTGATTTTAATAAAAGCGGAAACGCTGCGGCATATCCGATAAACGAACCGAACGTTGCAATATATAACCATGTCATAATCCATGTATGTTTTCGTTTAACGATCACAAACTGCTCGGATACAGATTGTTTTGCGTTTGGCAAGTTATCCATACCGAAATACGCTAAAATCGTAAAAAACACAATCGGAATGACCCAAATAAATGCTGCATTTTGTAACCAAACTTTTGAGCCGTCTGCCAGTACTTGCGGTTCGCCGCCAATTGCTCCAAACACGCCAATTGTTATAATAAGCGGTGTAACAAACTGAACGACCGATACTCCCATGTTTCCAAGACCGCCATTAATGCCAAGCGCTGTCCCTTTTTCTTTTTTCGGAAAGAAAAAGCTAATATTCGCTAATGCAGATGAAAAGTTTCCACCACCTAACCCACAGAGGGCTGCTAGTAATAACATAACCGAATACGGTGTATCTGGATTTTGTACCGCTAACCCAACACCAATAGCCGGAATGAGCAACACTCCTGTAGAGAAAACAACCCAGTTTCTTCCTCCGAATTTCCCGACTGCAAATGTGTAAATGAAGCGTAGTGTTGCTCCAACAAGCCCTGGAACAGCAGCTAACGTAAACAATTGGCTTTGTGTAAATTGAAAGCCAATGTCATTTAGTCTTGCTGCAACAATGGACCAAATTTGCCAAACGATAAATGCAAGCATTAATGTTGGAACAGAGATCCAAAGATTTCGACGAGCATGTTTTTTCCCTTCTTTTTCCCAAAACATAGGATCTTCTGGGTTCCAATACGAACCAATACGGCTTTTTCGTTCGCTATGTTCTGAAGCCGTTTTCAATGTTTGACTCATAACAATCGTCTCTCCTTTTTGAAGTATAATTGTAAAAATGGTTTCTGTACTTTCATCATAAAGAAAGTGAACAAATAAGAATGTGATGCGCATCACATATTTTGAAACGTTCATACAATGTTAAAAAATGATATTTAAGCGATTGTTTTACGTAGTCGTCTCATGATAAGCATCGCGATGAACATCGTCGCTGCAACCCACCAAAATCCGTACGAATATGAATTCGTCCATTGTTTAAACATACCTAAAATATTAGGTAAAAAGAATCCCCCTAAACCGCCTGCGGCACCAACAAAACCTGTTAATAATCCAACTTCTTTTGGAAATATGTTAGGAATGACTTGAAATAATGCCCCGTTTGCTGTGCCGAAAAAGATAAGTGTGACAAATAAAAGGGCTAATGCAACATAAACATGTGGAAGCATGCCGACAATCGCTAGTGTAACAGTCGCACCTGTGAACAACGAAACGAGCAATTTCATCCCACCATATTTATCAGCTAAATATCCGCCAATTGGTCGAACAAAACTTCCCGCAAATACAACAAGTGTTACAAAATCCCCTGCTGTCACTTTATCTACTCCGTATTGATCGAAAAAGAATAGCGTTAAATAACTCGTCATTCCGACGAATCCACCAAATGACAGGCTATAAAAAAAGCTAAATAACCACGTTTCTTTCATTTTCATCACACGCATGTATTCCGATATTTTCGTTGGTTTTACCGCAGTCGGACATTCTTTTGCGAATATAATAAACACAATAAAAGCAACAAAAAGAGGAATGAGAGCTAATCCAAACACACTATTCCATCCATACGCTTCCGCAATGCGCGGTCCAAACAACATCGCTAAAACTGTTCCACTATTTCCCGCACCTGCAATTCCCATCGCTAACCCTTGGTGCTCTTTCGGATACCATCGGCTAGCTAAAGGAAGCGCAACAGCAAAACTTGCCCCTGCTACTCCTAATAACAGTCCAAGTGCATAAATTTGCGTTAACGTATCGGCAAACAACCATCCCCAAAGAAGTGGAATAGACGTTAATCCCATTCCAATCATTCCTATTTTCTTACCACCAAATCGGTCCGCTAATAATCCCATGGGAATGCGAAGCAACGCTCCTCCTAATACCGGGATCCCTACCATCATTCCTTTTTGTGCAGGGGACAATCCTAAATCTTCCACAATAAACGTTCCAGTCGCTCCAAGAATCACCCAGATCATAAAGCTAATATCAAAGTACAAAAAAGATGAAAGAAGCGTTGGTAAATGACCAACTCGTACAAATTGTTTTAATCGTTCCATCTTTATTTCCCCCTTTACTTTATCGCTTGGCAATTTTATCGTAAAAAAATTTATTAACCGATACTGTTATATTGTTCACAATTTTTGCTATGTTCACAAGACTTTCATACGTTCATTCGTGTGAGTAAAATGTTTGTGGGAGAAATTCTTAGAATTCCCCGATGAGGGGGTTGGGAACGTAGGTTCGCAATCCCCCTCATCGGGGCCACCAAGCGAAGCGCGGTAGGATCCCAAGCGGGAAACATGAAAAAGGACCCTCTCCCTGGTAAGATGATCATTGTCCACACCATCAAACAGGAGGAGAGAGTCCCATGAATATTCAACAACATCTTACCACAAATTCGTTGACATGGAAAGAGATCGAACTTGATTTGTTTCGGGCCTTGCAAAACGCCTTCGCCGAGCTGTTTACGGCTCTGTTGGAGGACATCGACCGACAATTGGCGGAAACCCGGGACAAGCGCCGATACCACTTGAAAGACAAACGACGCACCACGATTCAAACCCTGTTTGGCGAAGTCACCTTTGAGCGGAACTACTATTTGGATCGAGAACAAAACCGTTACACGTTTTTACTTGATTCCTTTTTAGCGTTTGATGGATCGCAGTCAATCAGCCCTTGTCTAGAAGAAACGGCGGTGGGATTGGCTGTGGAGTGCTCTTCCTATCGCAAAGCGGCTCATACGCTTGCCCAGATGGTCGGGTATCCGGTGATGAGCCATGAGGCGATCCGCCAGTTGGTGCTCGAAGCTGAAGCACCGCTGCACTGCCCGGTTGACCAGCGATATGGACGGGTGCTGTTTGTGGAGGCCGATGGACTGTTTGTTTCTCGCCAAGGGAAGGGAAAACGGGCCAAGGAAGACAAAATCCTGACCGTTCACGAAGGGTGGAAGCGCAACGGCTCACGGATCGAATTTGTCAATCAGCGCCATTACGTCCATGAGGGCAAGAGGGAGGTGTGGGAAGGCTTCGAGGAATTTTTGATGAATGAATATGCCTATGATCCGTGTCGGGATCTTCTTGTCATCAACGGGGACGGCGCTCCATGGATTACCGCGTGCCGGGAGTATTTCAAGGGACGGGTCTGCTTCCAATTGGATCGATTCCACGTGGCGCGTGAGTTGCGTCAATGCCTCTCGGGCCATCCACGGTGGCAAGCGATTCGGCAAAAGCTGGCGAAGCAGGATGAAGAGGGGTTGCTTGTGGAACTGAACAGCGCCCTCGGCACGCTGGGGGACGAAGCGAAAGAACAACAGCTGGCTGCCTTGATCCACCGGATCGAATCGATGCCGGGATGCATCCGTGATTACCGGGAATGGCTGAAGGAGCAAGGAGTGGACACAACGGGCATGTATCCGATGGGGAGGGCTGAAAGCGTGATGAGCCAGTTGGCGTATCGGGTGAAATACCGCCGCAGTTGGACAGACAAGGGACTCAGGGCGTTTTTCAAGGCAATGATTGCCCGGATGGATGGGATTCGTCTTTTCGGACGTTGTTTAGGAGAAGAATCGTCGCAGTCGGCGGAGGAAACGGCGTCGACGGCATCCACCAAACAGACGATCGTGAACAAGGCGAAACAACGCGTCCGCCGTCTTCTTCCGGAGGTAACGCGGAATAACGTGCCATATTTACAGCAATCGTCCGGGACACCGATCTATCATGCCCTGTCTGAACTCAAGGGATGGTAAAAAAAGGTATACATATCGGTCTGTCATGGCAAGGGATGAGAGTCCGAAAGCGCTTACGGATGGGATTCAAAAAAATGGTTCGCTAACCTATGACTTACATCTGTTTTCAGCGAATCAAAAAAGTTCCCACAAAGTCTTGACTGACTCCGTTCATTCATTTCACTTGCAACATGTTGTAAATCACAATAAGATGAAAAAAGTCGGCTATTCGCCGACCCTTTCTTTTTTCCTCCACGCCTTCGGGATGTAAATGCAATACGGTTCGCTTGCTAAGTAGTCGCCTGTAACCGCATATGCTCTTGAACGCGACCCGCCACAAACGTAGCGAAATTCACACACGCCACATTTTCCCTTATATCCGTCTGGGTTTCTTAACAGTTTGAAAATCGGAGAATGGCGATAAATGTATGATAGCGGTTGTTCGCGTACATTTCCTGCTTTTACAGGCAACAATCCGCTCGGATATACATCGCCAATATGAGAAATAAATACAAAGCCATTTCCGTCGTTTACTCCTTTTGGGGCACGTCCTAGACCATCTACTTGCCCGGTCAGCCCTTTCATTAACACGTCTTCATAACGAATGTCACTGTGAATTTGTTGTTCTCGCATTTTTTGCTGCAACACAACACGTCGATAATGTTGTCCCGCTGTCGTTTTAATATCAAACGGTACACGTTTGCTCGTTTCGTAAAGCCAGCGAAACACTTTTTCATGATCAACAGGCGAAATCATATCTGTCTCTTTTCCCCTGCCCGTCGGTACGAGAAAAAATACGCTCCAAAGCACGCAGCCGAGCTTTTCAACAAGTTGCACCATCTCGTCAAGCACATGAACATTATAACGAGAGATGACTGTATTTATTTGGATTGGAATGTCGAGTTCGTGTAAATATTGAATCGCCTTCATCGTTAAATCAAATGAACCGGACGTCCCACGAAAGTGATCGTGAATGTCCGCATTCGGACCATCTAAGCTAAACGCCCAACGAGCAAGTCCTACTTCTTTCGCTTTTCGGATCGCTTCTTTTGTTACGTTTGGTGTGGCACTTGGCGTCATCGATACACGAAGCCCCTTATCAATCGCATACTTAGCAATATCGTATACATCTGGACGCATTAGTGGATCGCCGCCTGTAAACACGAGAAGAGGTTGATCCATTTCATAAATGTCTTCAATTAATCTTTTTCCTTCTTCAAACGTTAACTCACGTGGATCACGATGATATTGCGCTTCTGCTCGACAATGAAGACAGTTGAGCTGACATGCCCGCGTTAACTCCCATATAACAATAAACGGGTTTTGTTGAAAATCACGCATATTTGATCCCTCCGATTCGATCACTACCTCCCATTGTACAAAAAGATAGGGATAGATCATGTGACATTCATCACAAAAAGTATCACATAACCAGCTTGTCACTATTCTGACAAACATGCACGTTCTTGCGTTTCCGATATAAAACAGATAGTATATACGATATAAGGTATATAAGGAGGTGGGGAATATGGCAAAAGTGCAAATTAAAGTAATGGATAACGGTTCTTTCCGTGTAACTGGGGATGTTGAGTTAATTGATATGGAAGGAAACAAGTTTGAAACAAAAGAAACATTTTCTCTCTGTCGTTGTGGGCTCTCACAAAACATGCCGTTTTGTGATGCTGCCCATAAAGGAAAATTTGAATCGGTCGTTCGCGCGCCGAAAAACGAATAAGCCCGGCTTTTTTATTCCGGGCTTTTTATTTTGTTAGCGCCCCACGAGCGACATGCGCGCATTTAAAATTTGATTTGGGCTTTTTAATTGAAAACATCCAGCCCCATCGACAACATCAATCGTCATTTGTTCATCGAAAAAAATGAGCCGATGTTTCTCTATCCAAATGGGCAGATCGTTTGTTTCAATCTCTACATCATGTTCGTCTAATTGATCGACAAGCAGTAACATAGGCACCCCGTTTACAGCACATCCGCAATCATCGGTATCGTATGTCAGCTTGACGTGCTTGTTTCCACGAACACGACGAAGTTGTTCGATCGCTCGTTCCGTTATCGTAATTTTCACCATTTACACCTCACTTACTTTTTTAAAAATGCCCGTTTTCCGATTTTCTCGATAAGCGATGGAAATAGTTGATACATGCGACTTCCCATGTGCATCCAAAACGGCAAATTCACTTCGCGCGTCGGAGTAAGCATCACATCAACGATGCGTTTTGCGACAAATTCAGGTCGAAGCATCCATCGTTTCACGTTTTTTACATATTCCCCAGACGTATCAGCAACGGTAAAAAAGTTTGTTTCAATCGGTCCAGGGTTTACAGCCGTCACATAGATGCCATACATCGATGCTTCCATTCGCAAGCTATTTGTAAATCCAAGGACAGCATGTTTTGTTGCAGCATATACGCTCGATTTCGGCGTAGCAATTTTTCCTGCTTGCGATGCGATGTTAATAATATGACCCGAGCGCTTTTTCATCATATGCACGTACACTTTTTTCGTACACGCGATTAATCCGAGCACATTGACATCAAACATTTGCTTCGCTTCCGAGAGATCGATGTGTTCGACATAACGAAACACACCAAAACCAGCATTATTGACAAGAATATGTACATCAACAGAAGCAAGCAAACGATCAAATACAGCGTCTACTTCTTTTTCGTTACTAACATCTAACTGCTCATATAAGCAAGAAATGCCGTACGTTTGTTCAATATGTTGCGCAATTTGTGCTAATTTTTCTTTTGAACGCGCAAGCAAGATCGGTGTTCCACCGCGCTTAGCTACTTCGTATGCAATTTGTTCACCAATGCCGCTCGATGCTCCTGTAATGACGACGTATTTCCCTTTCAGTTTCATGATCTCACCGCTTCGTACATATATATTTGATCATCTTTTTCTTTTTTCACTGCTCCGATAGCTTCTAAATAGTCAAGCTGACCAATCGTTTCAGACATCGTCAATAAAAATTCACGTTCATATACGGACGGAAAAAGTGCACGACATACGTCAAAGGCCGTCATTGGCTTTTCACTTAACAATTGCCACACATATTGCGCACGCTCTTTTTGTTTTTCAAGCCGCTTTTCGATAAGCGGTGCGACATCCGTCACATCTTCTCCGTGTCCTGTGACAATCGTTGTAATGTCGTAATTCAGTAGCTTTTTTAATGAATCGTTATATTGCAAAAGTGGTTTCGGGCGCTCTTGTTCACCGATCGCAGGAGGCTCTAACAACGGATTAGATGAAATTGCAGCTAACAAATGATCCCCCCCGATCATCAACCCATCTGCTTCACGATATAATACAATATGACTTTGCGCATGACCTGGCGTTTCAATGACCGTCCAACCTTCAATCATATCCCCTTCTTTCACTTCTTGTGTGAGCGAGCGCTCGCACGAAAAGCGGAGAGAACGTCGAAAGTTTCCGAGTTTTGCGATCCATTCTTCCCCAATTCCACATTCAATTAAAAATTGCTCAAAATATTGTTGATGCCATGCAAAAAAAGCAGCATCTTTCGCCATCCAAGGTGCAGCTTTACGATGACCAATAACAGGAAGCGACGGAGGTAAATAATCAAGTAAACCGACGTGATCCGGATGGTGATGTGTAATGATGACTTGCTCAATATGTTCCGGTTTATAGCCGAGTTCACGTAATTCCCGAACGAAGACATGCCACGCTTCTTCTGTTTTCACCCCAGCATCAACAAGCGTTAAACGGTCTCCTTTGAAAATATACATATTGACATCGCCAACGGCAAATGGCGTGGGGACGACAATGCGATGCAACTGTTCCATTTTTTCGACTCCTTCATTATATTATCATAATTTTCCGTTCACCTGTTTATCAGTTTACACTTATTTTTTCTGTTTGTCATTTATTTTTATTTATTTATTAAAAAATTCAGAAAATAAATATCGAAAATGTATTGACAACATGCTTGTTTTTCGTGCATAATTGCAAGCAAATCATATATGTCTGAAGCGATGAATAGGGCCAGTACATGATAAACGGTAAAAGAGAGTGAAACCCATCGGCTGAAAGGTTTCATTACCCTCTTTATCATGGAACCTACCCTATGAGCAGTTAGGCAAACCTAACCGTCTTGCCGACGATATCGGCATAAGAGGTGGGCACATTGTGCCAACAAAGGTGGTACCGCGGAAATAAAGACCTTTCCGTCCTTTATCGGACGAAAGGTCTTTTTATTTTGGAAACGAGGAGGAGGAAAAAATGACGGTAACGTTTCTCGGTGCAGGGTCGATGGCAGAAGCGCTTATTTCGGGGGTCACACAAACGTTATATAAGCCAGAGCAAATGATTGTAACGAATCGCTCTCGATTGGAGCGACTGACGTATATGCAACAAACATATGGGGTACGAATTGAAACGAATAAAGAACAAGCGGTCAAAGAAGCTGATATTGTGATTTTAGCGATGAAACCAAAAGACGTTGCAGAAAGCTTAACGCCAATCGCACATGCTTTTCATGAGCAACAACTTATTATTTCATTACTTGCAGGGGTGACGACGGATACGATTGCATCGCTCATCGGAAAAAAAATGCCTGTCATTCGTGCCATGCCAAATACATCGGCAGCCATCGGGCAATCCGCAACAGCGATTTCACAAGGATCATATGCAACAGCTGAACATTTACACATGGCAAAAGAGCTATTTGAAACGGTCGGGATCGTTACAATTGTTGATGAAAAGCATTTACACGCAGTGACAGGGCTATCAGGCAGCGGACCAGCGTACGTTTATTATTTAGTTGAAGCGATGGAAAAAGCAGCTGATGAAATCGGGCTTGATCGCAATATTGCGAAAGAGCTTATTTTACAGACGATTATCGGTGCCGCTCATATGTTAAAAGCAACAAACAAACATCCGTCTGTATTGCGTAAAGAAGTCACAAGCCCGGGCGGAACAACAGAAGCAGGCATCGGCGTGCTTGAGCGCTATCGCTATCAAGAGGCGATGATTGCTTGCATTAAACGAGCAACTGAACGATCAAAAGAACTTGGTGAAGCACTGCTTTCTTCCGTTCAATAGCGCAAGTTGTTTTTCTTTTCCAAGTGCGCGTGGTATCATTTTTATGGAAGATACTACGGGAGGGATTTAATATGTTATTTTCACCATATACAATTCGAGATGTTACCTTTAAAAACCGTATCGTCATGTCACCGATGTGCATGTATGCGTGCGATCGCGAAGATGGAACGGTGCACAACTGGCATCTCGTTCATTATGCAACGCGCGCTGTCGGGCAAGTCGGACTTATTATTGTTGAAGCGACAGCTGTGACGCCACAAGGAAGAATTTCGGCTCGCGATTTAGGGATTTGGGATGATGACCATATCGATGGATTGCGTACACTTACCTCGCTCGTTCATGAACAAGGCTCAAAAATCGGCATTCAGCTTGCTCATGCTGGACGAAAAGCGACCGTTGCTGGGGAAATCTTCGCTCCATCGCCTATTCCGTTCGATGACACGATGCGTACACCAAAAGAGATGACGAAAACCGATATTGAAGAAACGATTCATGCGTTTCAACAAGGTGCACGTCGCGCCAAGGAGGCTGGCTTTGATGTCATTGAAATTCACGCCGCTCACGGCTATCTCATTAACGAGTTTTTATCGCCACTTACAAACAAACGAACAGATGAATACGGCGGAGAAAATCGCTACCGCTTTTTAGGCGAAGTCATTGAAGCGGTAAAAGAAGTATGGGGCGGACCGTTGTTTGTTCGCATTTCTGCTTCTGACTACCATCCAGACGGCTTAACGGTGAACGACTACGTCGAATATGCAAAACGAATGAAAGCGCAAGGTGTTGATTTGATCGATGTGAGCTCTGGCGCTGTCGTTCCAGCAAAAATTCAGGCATATCCAGGCTATCAAGTGCCGTTTGCTGAAACAATTCGCCGTGAAGCAAATGTGCCGACAGGGGCTGTCGGGCTTATTACATTAGGCTTACAGGCGGAAGAAATTTTACGCAACGGACGCGCTGATTTCATTTTTATCGGTCGCGAGCTTCTTCGCAACCCATATTGGCCAAAAACAGCCGCAAATGAACTCAGCATATCGCTTGAAGCGCCAAAACCATATGTCAGAGGATGGTAAATAAAACACACGTTTAGATAGTTGACTGTCTTCTTTAACTTTGAGAAAATTTATCATGAGATCGTGTAGATAAGGGGGATACATGTGAGAGCAGAAGAGTTCATGAAAGCTTTAGACGAAATGGACAATGCAGAACGAATTAAATTGCTATCATGGCTTTTCGACAAATACTTTGATAACAGACCTCCAAAACATGTTATTGAAGAAGAACTGGAAAAAGAAATATGGGGCGAAGACGATGAGTAATCTGGGAAGACGCGGCGAAATATGGTTCGCAGAAATAAAAGGAAAACGCAGACCTGTGCTTATTGTATCTCCCGATGATGTTATCGTAGAACTATACAGAGTAATAGCAAATATTACAAGCCAACAGCCCCGAAACAAGTACGATGTCGTCTTAGAATATTGGGAAGAAGCGGGATTAGACAAACCATCTGTTGTTAGGTGCTCAAAAATCAACACTATTCATTACCGAGAACTTCTTTTCAAGATTGGCAACATTCATAGCCATGATTTAAAACGGGTAATGGAAACAATTAGAGGTTATTTTTCCTAACAATAAAAAGCAACTCAAGAGGAACCTTCCCTACATGTCATTTTGTGAAGTTATTTCGTATAAGAGAGGGTGTCCCTGTTCTTTTTGGGACACCCTCTTTTCCTCTTTTATACTTCAAAATAATAGTGGGCGTGAAGTTGACACCCCGGATTAAACGAGGCATCGCAATGTGGACAACGGTAATTGCTCGTCATATATTGTTCAATCGTCAGCTCCGTTTGACAAACGCCGCATAAGACAGCTTTTTCATGAAAACGTTCTTTCGGCCATGTCGCATGGTTACCACAACCATGTTCTTCATGACAGTACACGCACGGGAAATACGTTTGACAACAATAAAACTTAATCGCGATGACATCGCGTTCACTATGATAATGTACGCATCTCGTTTGTTTGTCGATGACGTTTCCTTTTACTTCGATCATCGTTGATCATCTCCCGTCCGTGGAATCGGAAACGATGAAAAATCGAAAGCAAGCGCAACATTCGGAAAAATGGTTTTCGCTTCTTCAACGAGTCGCTCACACATCTCCCCTTGATAACGAGAGCTAATATGCGTCAAAATGAGTTGTTTCACCCCCGCCCGTTTCGCTACTTCTGCTGCTTGCCACGTCGTTGAATGATAGTAATCGTGCGCTAAATGCGCTTCTTCTGCGCTAAATGTCGCCTCATGAACGAGCACATCTGCTCGTTTCGCAAGTTCAATGCTCGCCTCACAATAACGCGTATCTCCCATGATCGCAACAATGCGCCCTTTTTTCGGTTGGGCAACAAATTCACGACCATCAATAACAGTTCCATCTTCTAACACGACGGTCTCTCCACGCTTAATTTTCTGGTAAATAGGCCCCGGTCTCACACCAAGAGCAAGCAACCGATCGACGAGCAACGTGCCCGGCAAATCTTTTTCAACAATTCGAAAACCGTACGAAGACAACCCGTGATCAAGCAATTTTGCTGTAACAATAAACTGTTCGTCTTCAAATACGACCCCTTCTGTAAACTCTTCAATATGTAGCTCATATTTGAGTCGCGTGCCGCTGACCATTAATGCGGCTTCGATAAACGAACGAATACCTGCTGGGCCGTAAACAAAAAGAGGTGTTTCCCCCCCTTGAAACGAACGGCTACTAAGCAGTCCGGGTAAACCAAAAATGTGATCGCCGTGTAAGTGAGTAATAAAAATACGTTCAATGCGTCTTGGACGAATAGACGTATGTAAAATTTGATGTTGCGTTGCTTCTCCGCAATCGAATAGCCATGTTGCTCCTCTTTCTTCTAACAACTGAAGGGCAATGGCTGATACGTTTCTACCTTTTGATGGGACGCCAGAGCCTGTCCCTAAAAACAATAACTCCACGCTATGATCTCCTCTCTGTTCTTTAATTAGATAAAACATTTGCGTTTACCACAATAAACCTCTAAAATTACATTATCATGAACCTTTCAAAAAATGAATAAAAGCGAGGTATATGATCCGTGAATGACGTACAACCAAAAGCGACAATTGTTATTTTTGGCGCGACTGGCGACTTAGCAAAACGCAAATTATTCCCATCTATTTATAAACTTTATCAAAAGGGAAAGCTTGATGAACAGTTTGCGGTTGTTGGCGTTGCCCGTCGTCCGCATACAGACGAATCGTTTCGCCACTATGTAAAAGAGGCGATTGAAGAAGCGACGAAACAAGAATTAATAGATGAAAAATTTATTTCTCATTTTTACTATCATTCACTAGATGCAACAAATACGCAATCATACAAACAATTAAACGAACGATTAACATACGTTGAAGAGCAGTTTCACATTCCAGGTCATCGCATTTTTTATTTAGCGATGGCACCTGAATTTTTTGGAACAATTACATCGCATTTAAAATCGGAAGGGCTGACGACAACAAACGGCTGGACGCGATTAGTCATTGAAAAACCGTTCGGTCATGATTTACAAAGCGCTCAGAAATTAAATGAAGAAATTCGTCAATCGTTTTCGGAGGAACAAATTTTTCGGATTGACCATTATCTCGGAAAAGAAATGGTGCAAAACATCGAAGTTATTCGCTTTGCCAACGCCATTTTTGAACCGCTTTGGAACAACCGGTTTATTGCTAATATTCAAATTACATCAAGCGAAACGCTCGGTGTAGAAGACCGTGGGCGCTACTACGACCATTCTGGCGCACTTCGCGATATGGTGCAAAACCATATGCTGCAAATGGTTGCCCTTTTAGCGATGG
The DNA here is from genome assembly GCF_054815885.1 of Anoxybacillus sp. TBDG-1. Classification (NCBI taxonomy): domain Bacteria; kingdom Bacillati; phylum Bacillota; class Bacilli; order Caryophanales; family Anoxybacillaceae; genus Anoxybacillus; species Anoxybacillus sp. TBDG-1. The sequence goes on along the minus strand of NZ_JBTZSY010000029.1, from coordinate 4,493 downwards.
AGCCTCCGATTAAGCTGACGACTGACGATATTCGTAGCGAAAAAGTGAAAGTGTTGCGGGCGCTTCGTCCAATGACGCATGATGGCGTCGAGACATATTTCGTGCGTGGACAATACGGACGCGGCATCGTGCGCGGGCAACAAGTCGTCGGATATCGTGAAGAACATAGCGTCGATCCAAACTCCAATACAGAAACGTTTGTTGCAGGGAAATTAATGATCGACAACTTCCGCTGGGCAGGTGTGCCATTTTACATACGAACAGGAAAACGAATGACGGAAAAATCGACGAAAATCGTTGTACAATTTAAGGATGTGCCGATGAACTTATATTATCGCACAAGCGAACATGTTCATCCGAACTTGCTCGTCATCCATATTCAGCCCGATGAAGGCATTACCCTTCATTTAAACGCGAAAAAAAGCGGCGAAAGCATGAAAACGACGCCAATTAAGCTCGACTACTGCAACAACTGCATCGACGGCATTAACACACCGGAAGCGTATGAAAAATTGTTATATGACTGCATGCGCGGCGATGCGACAAACTTTACGCATTGGGATGAAGTCGCTGCTTCATGGAGCTTTGTCGACCCGATTTCGGAAGTGTGGGCAAACACGAAAGCTACGGACTTTCCGAACTACGAAGCTGGCTCGATGGGACCGAAAAAGGCAGACGAACTATTGCAAAAAGACGGCTTCCATTGGTGGCCATTAAATGGAACAATGTAAGGAGGAAACACCTATGAAAATGTACGATGTCACCGCTCCTATTTTCGAAGGGATGCCTGTGTATAAAAATAAACCGGAAAAACAACCGAAACTAATGACCTTCACGAACGATTACGTCACCGAATCGCGCATCGATATGGATGTGCATACAGGTACGCACATTGACGCGCCGCTCCATATGGTAAAAGACGGAGAAACGTTTGAAACGATTCCGCTTGAAAAACTTGTCGGTTACTGCAAAGTATTGGACGTGACACACGTCAACGATCGCATTACAAAAGAAGATCTCATTCATTTTGGTATTCAAGAGAACGATTTTATTTTATTTAAAACAAAAAACTCATTTGACGACGCCTTTAACTTTGAATTTATTTACGTTGCTGAAGATGCGGCAACATATTTAGCCGAAAAACGCATTCGCGGCGTCGGCATTGACGCGCTCGGCGTCGAACGCAACCAAGCAGGACACCCAACACATAAAACGCTGTTCGGTCACAGTATTATCGTCATCGAAGGGCTTCGATTAAAAGACGTACCATCAGGCGAATATTGGATGGTTGCCGCTCCGCTTAAACTCGTCGGCACCGATGCCGCCCCAGCACGTGTATTGTTGTTTGAACAATAAACAATCCCCTCACTACGAGGGGGATTGTTTATTGTTACTGAATCGGCATAAACGCCACGTTCCAAATGTCGCCATCTTTAATCATTTGAAAACCGAACTCTCCATTTTCATTGGTAAACTCGTAGTGCTAGTTACTCATCTATAGAAATATTAGTCACACCTGTAATCATTCCATCATTCATTGAATACACTTGGTCACATAATGTTTCTATATCTAACCTGTTATGTGATGTTAGTAATATTGTGCAACCGCGTTCATTCTCTTCTTTTATTATGCGATATACATGATGAACAGACTCTTCATCTAATCCGTTCATCGGTTCGTCTAATAAAATCAATTGGGGTTGTTCCATAATGCACTGCGCAATAGCTAATCGCTGTTTCATTCCAAGAGAATATTCTTTTATCGGTCTTTTATCCATTGGATTTAGTTTGACTCTCTCTATAGCTGCTATGATATCTGAATCACTGATTTTATTTTTTATCATAGCTAAAAATTTCAGATTATCGAACGCTGAATACTGCTCAAGGAATCCCGGCTTTTCTAAGAGGACAGAAATGTCACTAGGAAAGGATACATCTTTGTGTAAAACATCTCCAAAAACTTCTACAGTACCGCTAGACGGCTTGACCAGCCCGCTTATAATCCGAAACAACATCGTTTTCCCTGATCCGTTAGGACCTGTAAAGCCGTAAATTTTTCCTTTTGCTAAATTCAAATTAATGTTTTGTAAAACCATTCTTTCTCTAATTATTTTTGAAACATTAGACAATTTAATTACGTTCACATCAAGTCCTCCTAAAAATAATCTGCGGTCTTCAATTTTTTTATAATTCCATACGCTAAAAGTAATATGAACAATAGTTCAGTAAAGAAAACTATCGACAATGTGTAATGATCTCTAAAATGACCGATCATCCCATAGTGTAAAGGAACGAAAGGCGCTTGTATTTTTACACCTGCAAAAAACAAAGTAAAAATGCATACATTAGCTAAACTATTTGTTGTATACACCTTTAAAAACATCCAAAAAACGGCGTGCAAATACAAATTGATAGAAATGCAAACAAACATAAAAATAAGCGAAAGGTGCATATTAAACCGCACAGCCAAAAAAATAATACAGAAGGAAATAACCATTAAAAATGCACACAACACATATAGTAATGTAAAGAAAAATCCAATCGTTATCCGATTGATGAAATACAAAAGCGTATCTTGTAAAAGAATAAAGACTTTATATTCAAAATATTTTTCTCTTCTTTTCCAAACTGTTTGAAACATAACTACATACCCAAAACAGAATAATAGCCAATACATCCAATTGACTGATGAATGATTTACAGTTCCAAATAAATTTGTCATAGATTCCGTTAATAAGCGAGCACGAAACGCCTCACCTTTCAAACATATCATTACACCAAGTAATGGAAATATTATACATGATAATAAGATTTTATTTCTATCTTCTTTAATAAATTTGAATTCTAAAAACATATACTTCATAAAAAATCATCCTGAGCATAGTAACTTTTGTAAATTGAAGAAAGGCGGACTATATGCCCTAAAATAATAACGATAACAAGTAGCGCCATGATTGTACTAATTGGTGACACCTCTTCACTCACGTAGAACAAATAAGGAATAATAGATGTTGTCAATCGATCCAAAATGACAAACGTCATTAATGCGATTATACTTAAAAAACGGTGAAGGAGAACATCCGTTATTATAACAAAGACCATCCCTAATATGGTCGTTATTAAAAAGTACGTGCATATAAAATAAATGAACGAGCTGTGTTGGGAAGACGACTTCGGCACATACAAAAATATTGCATGATAATCTTTCATATTTGGATATACGATATACTGAACAAAAGCTGTACATAAAACACCCAGCATGAACACGATAAATGATAAAAGCCCTGCACAAAATATGACAGTAAACACTTTGTGCATCCCTATTTGAGTCCGAGTCCTATATCTTCTAAGAATGATCCAACCGTTTGTTTTAAATGTTGAACCTAAAAGCAATAAAAAAGCAGGGAAATGAAAAAATTCATATCGGTAAAGCAAAATAAAATCTTTTGCGCTATGCCATTGAACAAGTGTATTTTTTCCCCATGGAATAGTTCCGAGAATCATTAATAAAGCAATGACTCCAATGATCATGTTTCTGGATGTTTTATTCAACTGTACGTCTTGCAAAACAAAATACATGTTTTTTTTAAAATACATCATCATTTTTCTTCACTCCATATACATACAGACCGAAGGCAACAAACAATTGAAGTAGAAAAGCAATAAAGATAGGACCATATGATAATCCCTCTACAGGTTGTTTAGGATCTAGGAAATTAAACGGATCCCAATTTAACTTCCCTAATATAGTAAATAATGCCCATGAAACCGTATAAATAATCTGTGGAAAAAGAATGACAAAATACCTATTCTTAATTACTAGAGAAGAGGCCAATCCTATACACACATAACCACTTGCAAATAGTCCGCCCATAATATAGTAAACGAATATGTATACGTACGGTGATACGGAAAGCAGACTTGAAAAGATATCTTTCTTATCCCCTTGAAACACATTATCCGAAAACTCTACAGTTCCATTGATTAAACGTTTGTACATGTTCGAGTAAAAAGAATAATCCCATGTATCAGAAAAAAAATTTACCAATATTACTCCGAATATTAAAGGAATTATAAACAATAAAAACGAGCTGATATAAGTAAATAAAAACTTCCTCCAATAATATATTTTTCTATTTATTCGTGTTAGTTGATAACTTATGTTACGACTACTTTTTTCTGCATAAATCGAATCTGCTAACGCAACAGATATTAACAGTGGAAAGAGGAAGTAGTATAACGACGAAAAAAAGTTTTGACTAGAAAGTCCCACCCATTCTTTATGTGGAGAAACCAGTCCTAAGACGTTTTCATTGTCTGGATAGATTCGTTGCACTAAATTTATATTTTCATGATAATTTCTAAGTCCAGTTATAACTGAAAATACAACAATCAAAACTAAGCATAATAAGCTGATATAAAAATTTTTATTTTTTATTATATAAATTGAAATAAAGGTTTTCTCCCGTTCCACGGCGAATAAATAAAAGAGA
>NZ_JBTZSY010000028.1:0-33552 GCF_054815885.1 Anoxybacillus sp. TBDG-1 | reverse complement strand
ACCGCATAAAATCAATAAAAACTTAGGGTATGTATTTAAAACTTTTGACAATACCTATGAAAAAACGGAGGTGAACAAATGACGGGAGCTTTAGATGGCATTCGTGTTCTTGACTTAACGCGCGTTCTTGCAGGTCCGTATGCCACGATGATTTTAGGTGATCTTGGGGCAGATGTCATTAAAGTCGAAGCACCTGGTGGATCGGATGATACACGATTTTGGGGACCACCGTTTCAAAACGGCATGAGCGCTTATTATGCAGCGATCAATCGAAATAAGCGGAGTATGACTGTCAATTTAAAAGAAGAAAGCGGGAAAGAAACAATTTGTCAACTTGCACAAACAGCCGATGTCATTATTCACAATTTTAAAAGCGGAACGATGGAACGGCTCGGGCTTGGATATGATGATTTATCCCCCATCAATCCGAAACTCATTTACTGTTCCATTACCGGATTTGGTGAGACGGGGCCATATCGCCATTTAGCTGGCTACGATTATATCATTCAAGCGATGAGTGGTTGGATGAGTATTAATGGTACAGAACAATCTGGTCCGTTGAAAGTCGGAGTCGCTGTCACAGATATTTTTACAGGTTTATATGCCGCTATTGCCGTACAAGCAGCGCTCATCGCTCGGAAAAAAACAGGGAGCGGACAAAAAATTGACTTAAGTTTATTTGATTGCGCTATTAGCGCACTTGTCAACGTTGCATCGAACTATTTCATGTCAGGCGAAGTGCCAAAGCCGTTAGGAAACGATCATCCGAATATCGTTCCGTATTCAACATATGAAGCAAGCGACGGATTGTTTGTTGTCGCTGTCGGAAACGACCGACAATTTCAAGCATTATGTGAATTATTAGAAGATCAAACGATTGGTGCAGATGAACGATTTCGAACAAATGCCGGTCGAGTCGCCCATCGTCATGAATTAAATTATCGCCTAAACAATGAGTTAAAAAAGAAAACACGTGCAGAATGGCAACAATTATTTGAACAAAAAGGCATTCCTTGTGGTCCTGTGCATACGCTCGATCAAGTGTTCCAACATCCGCAAACGCTCGCACGCAATATGATTATTCGCATGGATCACCCACATGTCGGTGAGTTAAAACTTGTCGGAACACCGCTAAAGTTTTCACATACACCGGTCACATATCGATTAGCACCACCGCTCGCAGGGGAACATAACCATTTATTTATTAAAGGAGGAAGTAAACATGATGAACTTTGATTTCACACAAGAACAAGAAATGTTAAGACAAACCGTAAGAAAATTTGTTGATAAAGAAATTTTACCTCATATTAAGGAATGGGATGAACAAGGCTATTTTGATCCAAACATTTTGAAGCGCTTAGCGGAATTAAACTTAATGGGTGTATGTATCCCTGAACAATATGGTGGAATGGGAATGGATTACAATTCATTAGCTATTGTTTGTGAAGAACTAGAACGTGGGGATACAGCGTTTCGCACCGCTGTTTCTGTCCATATCGGGCTCAATAGTTTAACGTTACTTCAATGGGGAACAGAGGAACAAAAACAAAAATATCTCGTCCCACAAGCAAAAGGGGAAAAAATTGGTGCGTTCGGATTAACCGAGCCAAACGCTGGTTCGGATGTTGCAGCTATTTCAACAACGGCTGTGCGTGATGGGGATGACTACATTTTAAACGGCCAAAAAACGTGGATCTCGCTTTGTGACATCGCTGATCACTTTATCGTTTTTGCTTACACAGATAAATCGAAAAAACATCGTGGCATTTCTGCTTTTATCGTTGAACGGACGATGCCTGGTTTTTCATCACGTGCCATTAAAGGAAAGCTCGGCATTCGCGCAGGCAATACAGGCGAACTATTTTTCGACAACGTGCACGTTCCGAAAGAAAATTTGCTTGGAGAAGAAGGAGAAGGATTTAAAATTGCGATGTCTGCGCTCGATAATGGACGATTTACTGTTGCCGCCGGAGCGTGCGGCTTAATTATGGCTTGTTTAGAAGCAAGCGTGAAATATTGTCACGAACGAAAAACGTTTGGAAAAGAAATTGGTCGTCATCAACTTGTACAACAAATGATCGCAAATATGGAAGCAGGCTTACAAATGAGCCGCTTGCTCGTGTATAAAGCAGGGTTTTTAAAAAATAAAGGAAGACGAAATACGCGCGAAACGTCGTTAGCGAAATGGATGGCGTGCGACTTTGCCAACAAAGCGGCTGACGATGCCGTACAAATTCACGGGGCATATGGCTATTCAAATGAATATCCAGTCGAACGATACTTACGTAACTCCAAAGCCCCAGTCATTTACGAAGGAACGCGCGAAATTCATACGATTATGCAAGCGGAGTACGTTCTTGGCTATCGTCAAGACAAACCGCTCCGAAACATGCTTCCAGCTTGGGAAGAAAAATAGAAGGTGCGTTGGGCACCTTCTATTTTTCTGTATGCATCTTTTCTTCTAGTTTACAATATTGTTTATACAAATCTTTTAGTGCTGCACATAGCGCTTGGTTTGCCTTCCCTAAATATCCTTCGTGCAATTGAGCAAGCGGCTCGTCGATTCCATCTTTTAATGAATGACCTTTTAATAGCCGTGCAACATAATCGCGACCGTGCTCTGTCGCTAACGTACAAGAAGCATCAACGATGACGCCATACTTTTTATCTACTTCGGCCGTAATCGTGAGCGTATCAAACACGCTTTTTGCTGCCATTCCTGAAGGCAATCGCGCATGACCGGCAATAAATTGCGTATTCATCCCTCTCCCCCCATCATCCCTTTACTTCCTAATTATAATGGAGGCTTGTGTTATTGTTATAAATAACTTTTCGACAAAATCAGCTAAATTTTCATAATTCCGCCTGTGCTTGCGGATGTCACGAGTTTTGAATAACGTGCTAAGTAGCCTGTTTTCACTTTTGGTTCAAACTCTTTCCAGTTTGCTTTTCGCTTTTCCCACTCTTCTTCTGGAACGAGGACGTCAATTGTTCGCTTTACAATGTCAATGACAATACGATCCCCATTTTGTACAAAAGCGATTGGACCACCTTCAGCTGCTTCAGGGGATACGTGTCCGATGGATAAGCCTCGAGACGCGCCAGAGAAACGACCGTCCGTAATAAGCGCCACTTTCGTTCCTAACCCCATACCGACAATTTGCGATGTCGGCGCTAACATTTCTGGCATGCCCGGTCCGCCTTTTGGTCCTTCGTAACGAATGATGACGACATGGCCCGGTTGTACTTTTCCTGCCGCAATGCCTTCCAGTGCTTCTTCTTGAGAATCAAATACGATCGCTGGTCCTTCGTGGCGTGTAATACCTCCTTGAATGCCGCCTGTTTTAATAATTGCACCATCTGGTGCTAAATTGCCGAACAACACAGCTAGTCCACCTGTTTCTGAATACGGATTGTCAATTGGACGAATGACTTCATAATTTTTCACTTCGCATCCCGCAATGTTTTCGCCAAGTGTTTTGCCCGACACCGTCAACGCATCTAAATGAAACGTACCTTCTTTTTTCGACAATTCATGCAATACAGCCGATACCCCACCCGCTTCATGCAAATCTTCAATATGCATATCTGATGCTGGTGCAAGTTTTGCCAAATGCGGTACGCGGGCTGCTACTTCATTAATACGCTCAAGCGGATAATGAATGCCTGCTTCATTCGCGATGGCTAGCGTATGTAGAACCGTATTTGTTGAACCGCCAAGCGCCATGTCGAGCGCAAACGCGTTGTCAATCGCTTTTTCAGTTACAATATCACGTGGTTTAATATCATGTTCGATTAAATACATTAACTGTTGAGCGGAACGACGAACGAATTCTTTTCGCGCCGGATCAATCGCTAAAATTGTGCCGTTGCCAGGGAGTGCTAAGCCAAGCGCTTCAGCTAAACAGTTCATTGAATTCGCTGTAAACATTCCCGAACAAGAACCGCACGTTGGACAGCCGTACTGTTCCAACTCTTGTAATCCTTTTTCATCAATTTTCCCTGCTTGATATGCGCCAACGCCTTCAAAGACAGAGGAAAGCGAAATTTTTTTCCCATCGCTCGTGACTCCGGCCTTCATCGGTCCCCCGCTCACAAAAATGGTCGGAATGTTTAAACGCATCGCTGCCATCATCATACCAGGCGTAATTTTATCGCAGTTTGGAATGCAGACCATGCCATCAAACCAATGGGCAGAGACGACTGTTTCAACAGAATCAGCGATAATTTCACGGCTCGGCAACGAATAGCGCATGCCGATATGCCCCATCGCGATGCCATCATCGACTCCGATCGTATTCATTTCAAACGGTACCCCACCTGCTTCACGAATCGCTTCTTTGACGATTTTCCCAAACTCTTGTAAATGAACATGTCCTGGAATAATATCAATATACGAATTGACGACGGCAATAAACGGTTTATGAAAATCTTCTTCTTTCACTCCTGCTGCGCGCAATAAACTACGATGTGGTGCGCGATCGAATCCTTTTTTAATCATATCGCTACGCAAAACAAATCCCTCCATCTTTTCTGAACTTGTTAAACATTGTAACACTTTTTTAAATAAAATGACAATTCAAAAAAATAAAAAGTCCCTTTTTCTACAAAAATGTAGAAAAAGAGACGACGAGAACATTAATGTTCGCAATTGTCCTTTTCTTTATGCTTTTTTCGCTTTTGCTCATGAAGAAGCTGAATTAAATCACTAACATCTTCCAATTTAAACTGAAGCAACATTTGATTTTTCAGCACCGTCCGTAACGTACGCTCTACTGAACGATTGACCTTCAACAAATCGTGAAGCGATTGTGCTTTCGTTCCACTTGCGCTTGTCGTCAACGTGCCTAATACTGCTTGTAACTTTTCTGCTTCTGCATTCATAATGTGAGCCAAACTCAGTTCTTCTAACGCAATTGATGCAAGCAATAACGACAGCACATCTTCTTCATCTAAGTCAATGTCCGGTTTAATGTTTGGGATGTTTGGAAAAGACAAGTAGATCATCTCCTTTTTTTATGATAACTCAATATATGCACAAAAAAAGGGGATGATTCATTTCCTTAACGTTTCATCAAGAAATCGCTCACTGCTTTCGCTGCTTCTCGTCCTTCATGAATCGCCCAAACAACAAGACTTTGTCCACGTCTTGCATCGCCTGCTACAAATACCCCTTCGATATTTGTCTTATATCCGTGCGCCTTCACTTTTTTGTTTACTGTTTCTATTCCGAATTGCTGTAAAATTGGCTGGTCTGGTCCTTCAAAGCCGATCGCGATCAACACAAGATCACACGGCCATACTTTTTCTGTACCAGGAATTTCTTTAAATATAACACGTCCATGTTTATCTACTATTTTTTCCATTTGAATGGTATACAACGCTTTTACTTTTCCGCTTTCATCGCCTACAATTTTTTTCGTTTGAATGCAATATTGCCGTGGATCCGCACCAAACTTCGCTTCCGCTTCTTCATACGCATAATCAACGGTAAAAATGAGCGGATATTGCGGCCAAGGGTTATCGTCCGTACGTTCTTTAGGCAATGCCGGATGTTTGCCAAACTGCACAACGCTTTTGCATTGTTGGCGAAGTGCTGTAGCTACACAGTCAGCCCCCGTATCGCCGCCGCCAATGACGATGACATGTTTATGTTTTGCGTCAATAAACGTCTCATCCTTTTCACCCGTCAATAACCATTTTGTCGTTATCTTTAAATAGTCCATCGCCAAATGAATGCCCGCTAATTCTCGTCCTTCGATGACGAGATCACGTTGTTTTTGCGCTCCGATACAAATGACAACGGCATCGTATCGTTTCCGCAGTTCATCAGCGGTAATATGCTTGCCAACTTCCGTGTTTGTAATAAACGTAATCCCTTCTTCTTCAAGCAAACGTACACGTCGTTCAACGACATCTTTTCCAAGTTTCATATTTGGAATGCCATACGTTAACAAACCACCTATGCGATCCGCACGTTCATACACAGTCACAAAATGACCTGCCTGATTTAATTCATCTGCACATGCTAAGCCGGCAGGTCCTGATCCGATCACCGCTACCTTTTTTTCTGTGCGCTTTTTCGGTATGCGCGGTTGAACCCAACCTTCTTCGAATGCTTTGTCGATGATGGCCCGCTCAATACCTTTAATTGCCACCGCTTGATCAGAAATAGCTACCGTACACGACCCTTCACACGGCGCTGGACAAACGCGACCTGTAAATTCTGGAAAGTTGTTCGTTTTTACTAACCGTTCAAACGCTTCTTTCCAACGCCCACGATATACAAGGTCGTTCCATTCTGGAATAAGATTATGAATCGGACAACCTGACGTTAATCCATTTAGCTCCATTCCCATATGGCAAAAAGGAGTACCGCAATCCATACATCGTGCTCCTTGACGAGCTAACGTATCGTTTGGAAACGGAAACGCATATTCTTCCCAATCATGTAAACGGGAAAGCGGATCACGCTTTTGTTCTTCTTCCCGTACATATTCCATAAAACCCGTTGCTTTTCCCATTGTTCTCCCCTTCCTGTTTTTTTCGAAAGCGATCGCTTATTTCACGATCGCTTCAATCATTTTTTCTGTTATGACACCTTTTTTGTTCACGACCGTTTCAAACGCCTCAAATACTGCGTCGTCATGCGACATTCCGCGTTGCTTCATCGTTTCAATTGTCTCAATCATGAGTTTGTAATTTTTCGGAATCACTTTGACGATGTCTCGCACAATACGCTCCCAATTTGCAAGCACGTACGCTGCTTTCGGGCTTTCCGTATATTCGTAATGCTTTACAATCATTTGCTGTACGTTGCTTATTTCTTTTTCATCGACTAATGATTCAAATAAAACAAGTTCACGGTTAGCACGTTTTTGCCACGTATCATCGTCAGCAAGTACATATACAATGCCACCGGACATACCTGCAGCAAAATTTTTCCCAACAGACCCGAGGATGACGACACGTCCACCAGTCATATACTCACAGCCATGATCCCCAACACCTTCAACAACTGCGTGAACGCCGCTATTTCGAACGCAAAAACGTTCGCCAGCCCGGCCACGAATGTACGCTTCACCGTTTGTTGCACCGTAAAACGCTACATTTCCAATAATGACTTGATCGTTGCACGCAAACGTCGCTTCATGCGGCGGTCGAATGATTACTTTTCCACCTGATAAACCTTTGCCGACATAATCGTTCGCATCACCGACTAATGTCATCGTCATCCCTTTTGGCACGAACGCCGCAAAACTTTGTCCTGCAGAACCTTGAAAGCTTAGCTGAATCGTATCTTCTGGGAGACCTTCTTCTCCGTACCGTTTCGATACTTCGCTCCCGACGATCGCACCGACTGTTCGCTGCACGTTGTTAATGTGTACGTGCAACTGTACGGGCTTTTTCTCCTCTATTGCTTTCTGTACAGCTGGCAAAATCGTTTGATAATCTAGCGTTTGGTCGAGACGATGGTTGTGCGGTTTAGAAAACGTGCGCGGTCCTTCCACTTGATACAACAGTCTCGACAAGTCAAGATGTTTCGCTTTCCAATGTTGCTTTGCCCGCTCGCTCACTTTTAACACGTCCACCCGTCCAACCATTTCGTCGATCGTACGAAACCCGAGTTGCGCCATCATCTCACGCACTTCTTGAGCGATAAAATACATAAAGTTTACGATATGTTCTGGCTTACCTGTAAATTTTGCCCTAAGTTCTGGATTTTGCGTCGCTACACCAACAGGGCACGTATCTAAATGACAAACGCGCATCATGACACATCCTAAAACGACAAGTGGAGCTGTTGCAAAGCCAAACTCTTCAGCGCCAAATAACGCCGCCATGACAACATCGCGACCTGTCATTAATTTTCCATCCGTTTCTAATACGACGCGATCGCGCAGTCCGTTTAACATGAGCGTCTGGTGCGTTTCAGCTAAACCAAGTTCCCAAGGAATCCCCGCATGTTTAATGCTCGTTTTCGGTGAAGCACCTGTTCCACCATCATATCCGCTAATAACGATCACATCAGCACCACCTTTAGCCACTCCTGCCGTGATTGTACCAACACCAGATTTTGCAACGAGCTTCACGCTAATGCGCGCATGACGATTCGCATTTTTCAAGTCGTAAATGAGTTGTGCTAAATCTTCAATAGAATATATGTCATGGTGCGGTGGCGGTGAAATAAGTTCCACACCGGGTGTAGATCCACGCACTTTTCCGATCCACGGATATACTTTATTTGCAGGAAGTTGCCCTCCTTCTCCTGGTTTCGCACCTTGCGCCATTTTAATTTGCAGCTCATCCGCATGAACTAAATAATGACTTTTCACACCAAAACGCCCCGATGCAACTTGCTTAATTGCACTGCGACGAAGATCGCCATTTTCATCTCGCACATAGCGTCGCGGATCTTCGCCACCTTCTCCGCTATTGCTTTTTCCACCGATGCGATTCATCGCAATCGCAAGCGCTTCGTGGGCTTCTTCGCTCAACGAACCATATGACATCGCCCCTGTTTTAAAGCGACGTACGATCGTTTCCACAGGTTCTACTTCCTCGATAGGAATCGGTGTGCGCGTTTCATCAAACGTAAATAAGTTACGCAAAAATGTGATTTGCTCTTCGTTTGCCATTTTCGAGTATTGTTTAAATAGTTCGTAGTCATTTTTTCGACACGCCCATTGTAACGTATGAATCGTTTTCGGATTGAACGCATGATGTTCACCGTTTTTACGCCATTGCAGTTCGCTACCAGAATCCAATGTATGATCGCAAGTTGTTTGGAACGCTTGCATATGACGCATCTTTGCTTCTTGGGCAATTTCATTCAAACCGATTCCACCAATTGGTGATGCTGTGCCAGTAAAATATTGTTCAATGACATCGTCCCCGATGCCGATCGCTTCAAAAATTTGCGCACCGCGATAGCTTTGCACCGTGGAAATGCCCATTTTGGACATCACTTTGACAACGCCATCTGTCGCCGCTTTTTTGTACGTTTCGACTGCCTTTTCGTATGTGGAATGAAACACTCCTTTTTCAATCGCTTCTCGAATAGTCGCAAATGCCAAATATGGATTGACCGCATCTGCCCCATAGCCGATTAACGCCGCAAAATGATGCACTTCACGCGCTTCTCCACTTTCCACGATTAAGCTTACTTTTGTACGTGTTCCTTTTCGAACAAGATGTTGATGTACCGCACTGACCGCCAGAAGTGCTGGGATAGCTACACGTTGTTCATTTATGCAGCGGTCGGATAAAATAAGCAACGTTACACCAGAAGCAATCGCTTCATCCGCCGCTTGACATAATTCATTTAGTGCGTCTTTTAAATCATCTGTAAAGACCGTCGATAATGTGACACAAGAAAATTCACGATATGGATTCATACGCAACGCCTGCAACTGCTTATTCGTCATGATTGGAGAATCCAATCGAATGCGACGGGCAGAAGATGCATCTGGATTCAACAAATCTCCTTCTTTTCCAAGCAGCGTAACTGTAGATGTGACGATATATTCACGTATCGCATCGATTGGTGGATTTGTCACTTGGGCAAACAGTTGCTTAAAATAATTAAATAAACTTTGCGGTCGATCTGACAGGACAGCTAACGGCGTATCATTCCCCATCGCCCCCGTTGGATCTTTTCCTTCCGTTGCCATAGGAATGATTGTTTTTTCGACATCTTCATACGTATATCCAAACGCTTTTTGCCATGTCAAAAGGTTGTCAAACGTTTGTTCCTGCTCGTCTTCTGCACATTCATCAATAGAAATCATCTGTTCATTTACCCATTGACGATATGGTCGTTCATTGGCGATTTGTTTTTTTATTTCTTCATCAGAAATGATTCGCCCTTGTTCGAAATCAATAAAAAGCATTTTTCCAGGGCTTAATCGTTCTTTATATAAAATGTTTTCCGGGACCACATCAATTACTCCGACTTCCGATGAAAAAATAATATAGTCATCTTTTGTCACATAGTAACGAGCTGGACGAAGACCGTTTCGATCTAAAATGCCACCAATTTGTTTTCCATTTGTGAACACGATGGCCGTCGGGCCGTCCCACGGCTCCATAAGACAGCTATAATATTCATAAAATGCTTTTTTATCATCATCCATCTCTTCATCCCAATACCATGGCTCCGGAATGAGCATCATCGCTGTTTCAGCAAGCGATTTTCCAGCTAACACAAAAAACTCAAACGCATTATCAAGCATGGACGAATCGCTTCCGTTCGTATCTAAAATCGGGAGTATTTTTTGTAAATCTTCACCAAAAACAGGTGATAAAAATTGTTTTTCTCGCGCCATCATCCAATGAATGTTGCCGCGCAACGTGTTAATTTCTCCGTTATGAATTAAATAGCGGTTCGGATGCGCTCGCTCCCAACTCGGAAACGTATTCGTGCTAAAGCGCGAGTGAACGAGCGCAAACGCCGAGCGAAATCGCTCGTCTTGTAAATCGATATAAAAAGCACCCAGTTGCTCAGGGGTGACTAATCCTTTGTAAACAATTGTACGACTTGATAAGCTAGCAAAATAATATTCATTGTTTTTCACTAACTTTTCCGCCCGTTTACGAATGACGTATAATTTACGTTCAAAATGTTGCTCATCTGTTACGTTATTGCCCGCTGCCACAAAAAGCTGTCGAATAAATGGACGACTTTGTTTCGCTAATGTTCCGAGTTTTTCGATATCTACAGGTACATCACGCCATCCGAGTAACGTTTGTCCTTCCTCGCATATGATTTCATTGATTTTCCGCTCTAAAATCCCCCTCTTTTGTTCACTATGTTCAAAAAAGAAAACCATCCCGACTCCGTAACGTCCTTTTGCGGGAAGTGAAAATGAACAAACGGATCGAAAATAATCATCAGGAATTTGCACCATTATCCCTGCGCCATCGCCTGTTTGTGGATCGCTTCCTTGGCCTCCTCGATGCTCTAATTGGCGCAACATATGAAGTCCTTGTTTTACAATATGATGAGATGCTTCCCCTTTTAAATGAGCGTATAGCCCGATCCCACATGCATCATGTTCAAATTGTGGACAGTACAGTCCTTGTGCCTTTGGTAGTCCTCTCATGTAAATCCCCCATTCCGTCATCGTGTATGTATGTATAATTGTAGGTTTCAATAATCATACAAACAATATATAATTTAGATAATATTCATCTCATTTTAAGAACGATAGCAAGAGGTGGAAAAAATGGAGTTAAGGCAATTGGTCTATTTCACGGAAGTTGCGAAACGGGAACATGTGTCAGAAGCTGCTGAAGCGTTACATGTCGCTCAATCCGCTGTCAGCCGCCAAATTGCAAACTTAGAGGATGAACTCGGGGTCAAGTTATTTGAACGAGAAGGAAGAAATGTGAAATTAACGCCGATCGGACGCCACTTTCTCCAACATATTGAATCAGCATTAAAAGCGATTGACTATGCGAAACAACAAATTGAAGAATATTTAGATCCAGAACGCGGAACGATTAAAATCGGTTTTCCAACAAGTCTCGCTAGCTATACGATGCCGATGGTCATTTCCACGTTTAAACAACAACATCCGCACATTTCCTTTCATTTGCGCCAAGGGTCGTATAGGTTTTTAATCGAGGCAGTAAAAAAACGAGAAATTGATTTAGCTTTTTTAGGTCCTGTGCCAACAGAAGAAAAAGGCATTCAAGGCGATATTTTATTTACCGAGTCGTTCGCCGCACTCATTCCGACAGATCATCCACTTAATCAAAAACGGAGCATTGCTTTAAGTGAACTACGACACGAGCCGTTTGTGATGTTTCCAGAAGGATTTATTTTGCGTAAAATGGTTGAAGACGCTTGCAGGCAAGCCGGCTTTTCTCCGATCATTTCGTCAGAAGGAGAAGATTTAGATGCGATTAAAGGACTTGTCTCGGCAGGGATTGGCGTTACTTTGTTGCCAGAAAGTACATTTTACGAAACAACACCACGTTATACAGTCAAAGTACCGATTGAGCTTCCGCTCGTTCGCCGTAATGTCGGCATTATTTTACCTAAATATGACCTTGCACCGTCTGTCAACGTATTTTATCAATTTGTAAAACAATTTTTCGCCATGTTAGATCGATACCAGTAAGCCAGCTCGTTTCAACGCTGGCTTACTGCGTCTTACACAGATAAATCGATCCCGACAACTCCAATGACGTCACCTTCTTGCACAATCGGCGCCGAAATGGTCAAACATGGTCGTTTTGTCAACGCTGATGTATATACAGAAGAAACGTACACATTGCCTTTCGTCGCCTCAACGAACCACGGTCTTGCTTTCGCATTCACGAGACCAGCCGAGGGATTTGAATAAATGAACGTTCCATCGATGCGATTTGACCAAACAGCTTCTATATTCTCGTTCATCCACAAAAATTCATTTAAATAAATATCTTTCATTTTCATTTTTTCTTCTACTTGCGTTGTATAAATTACTGTTTTTCCCAAACGATCAATGAGCTGTACAGTACTTTGCTGTGTAGCACTTGATGTTTGATTGAGTGACTCAGCGGCTAATTTCATTTGTTCTACAACTGCTTTCAGTTGATCGGCAGCCACTTCAATTTGACCGAGTACCACATTCGATTGCATTTCGTTTTCTTTTTCTATTTTTACTCGTCTTCTGAGCAAAAACATGTATAACCCACCCCGTTATGTTATATTTTATAACATGATTATAACATCCAAAGAATTGGAAGGGGATATTTTTTCGTATTTTTCGAAATATTATGTTATATCTCTTTACGTAACATTCGTTCTGAAAATACCCATTTATAGCTACCTAACCAACCGACAACCATCCCGCCTACTGTTGCAATTACTTTACTTAAAAAAATAGGGTAAATTTTGTTTAACGCATACAAAAGTAAAAGTGTCACTACAAAAGAGCAAAGATTGATAACAAGAAAACGAACAAACTGCTTCATGATCGCTCCTTGTGCTCGAAACGTCCACGTTCGATTCCACACGTAGCTATTGATCACACCCGCACTATAGCCAAACATTTGCGCCCACATATACGGCACACCGAGAGCTACAAGCAAGAAAAACAGTCCAAAATCTACAAATGTGTTACCTACTCCAACAACTGCAAAACGAAATATCGTAGCTACTTTATTCGACATAATTAGGCACCTTCTCAAACATTTATAAATGTATATTGGATTTTTATGTTAATATAAAAAGGTAAGACATATCAACTCATAGAAAAATGTCCACCATATGAACAAAAGGAGCTGTCAAAATGGAGCACAAAATTGAAACGATTCCATTTGAATTGACCATTGTAGGAAAAGGGTACCGTGTAAGAACAAATGAAGCATTCCAAACGATTTCTTCGCTTTGGGATCATGCCAAAAAGGATGGATTTATGCAAAAACTGATCGATCTTTCTTGGGAACAACCAAAATGCATGCTTGCAGGGTTGTTAGGTGTTTGTGGGAAAGAAGCTAAAATAACAGACGAAGAGTTTACTTACTTTATGGGGGTGCGTTATGACGGAGAAGTTCCGAGCGATATGCAATATATGACGATCACACACGACACGTGGGCAGTCATTCCAAACGTAACCGAAGCGTGGAATGAATTATATGAATGGCTTCCTACTTCCCGTTACGAGCTTGCTAAAATTCCATGCATTGAATGTTATTCCCCCCCAAATCACCATCCAGAAAACGAACTATGGGTTCCTATTACGTTTAAATAATAGACCTGAATCCGTGACAAAACATCTTTACAATGGTCGCAAACCGTGTCCCCTTGTTGGACCAAAGGGAAGACGACATGGCTCCCACTTGATGTAGACGACTCCCCATTTGACAACTCCGATACGAAAAAAGGAGGAGTGAGTCGAACGTATGAAGGATTTGACGGTTTTACGCCGTTGTTTGCGTATGCGGGGAAGAAAGGCTATATCGTCCATGCCGAGCTACGTCCAGGGAAAACAACATGTGCAAGACAACATGCCTTTGTTTTTAACTACCGCCATCCGTCGAGCTCGTCCACTGACCTCGTCTCGTCTGCTTGTCCGCATAGATGCAGGAAACGATGCGGAAGCGAATATGCATACGTAGACTTTGTCATCGAGAATCGAAAGCGCTTTGGTTCCAGATCACTTCGCAAAAGGACAGACGCGTCGATGGTGGACAAACAGAAGGAGTACAAACATATGAGTTATGTCTTCCACAGACGGCATGTATGGATAAAACTGACGCGAAGGGGTGGGTACAGTATACTCCTGCTGAATGTGTATCAAAAATGGAAGGAAGCAAGATAACGAATAGATGTTCGAATACTAATATTCATCACTACTCCTTGTACTTTTTTGTCTCTTTTTTAGTTTGCATCTCCATAAAAGGGGATTGATCTCGTTTTTAAACATGAAAGTGGCGCAGGGAATCATCAAAAAAGGGATGTATGGGTCATATATCCATAGAACTAACACCAAAATCAAAGTTGATTTCCAACCATCACGGATTTAGGGATAAGAAATAAAAAATGGCAAAAAATACATCGCTTGTCATGTCACTTTCATAAACGTTCACAAATCCAACCGCTGGAAGCAAAAAATACGTCGTAATTTTCGATAATGTATTCATGTCTAAATGAAACAACCGATGTAAATAAGCCCCTGCTCCAATCAATAAAAACAACGGCAAAATCACATCAACAACAATGCGGATGCACATATTCAAGGACAGCCCCCCCTACACTCTATCCATTTCTTTTGTTAAACTTAAATTGTAATCAAACATATTTTTAAAATATTGGATTGTTGATACTGCTAACAAAATGATTCATGTGTACGGTTTGCACGAAGGTGCGTATCAACGACACGCCACATACGGACAACGAGACACATTACATTCTGCACAATTTAAGGACTTAGCTATTCCACTAGAGTATGTATTTGAATGGCGTTAAAATGGCTCTTGTTTGGAATGACAAGAGCTGAGAGTTCCAATTTTTACCTATTCCAATTAAAAATAATCAGCTTTAATTCCGTCATTTCTTCTACTGCGTAGCGAATACCTTCACGCCCAAATCCGCTTTCTTTTACCCCACCATACGGCATATGATCAACGCGGAATGTTGGAATATCGTTAATGAGTACTCCGCCGACATGCAGTTTCTCCGCTGCTTCCCATGCGGTATGAACGTTATCTGTATATATGCCGGCTTGCAATCCGTAACGCGAATCATTAACTCGTTCGATTGCTTCATCGATGGAAGACACTTGATTAACTAATACAATTGGCGCAAACACTTCTTGGCATGATACTTTCATTGTCGGTGCTGCATCTAAAATGACGGTCGGCAACAAAATATTCCCTTGTCTCTCCCCACCAATTGCAACAACTGCACCATTTTGTTTCGCCTCTTCAATCCATTGCAGTGAACGCTCGACATCTTTTTCGGAAATAAGCGCTGAAACGTCTGTCTTCAGATCAAGCGGGTCACCAACTTTCAACTGCTTCACCGCTTCAATAAACTTTTCAACGAACTCTTTATACCGTTTTTCATGTACATAAATACGTTGCAACGAAATGCACACTTGCCCTTGAAACGAAAACGCACCGACGACACACCGTGGAATAATTCGGTCGACATCGACTTGTTCATCAACAATGACTGCGGAGTTTGACCCTAACTCTAGCGTCACACGTTTTAAACCGGCTTTGTTGCGAATGCCAATGCCTACTTCTGGACTTCCGGTAAACGTCACCATACTCACACGTGGATCTGTCACAATTTGGTCACCGACCGTTTTTCCACTTCCAGTTACGACATTAAGTGCCCCTTTTGGCAATCCTGCTTGTTCAAACAGTTCCGCAATAAAATAGGCAGAAAGCGGTGTTTGGCTTGCTGGTTTTAATACGACGGTGTTTCCTGTTGCCACCGCAGGACCTAGCTTGTGCGCCACTAAGTTCATTGGAAAATTGAACGGCGTAATCGCTCCAATGACTCCAATTGGCTCTCGCATCGTAAATGCGACACGATGTTCCCCACCTGGCGCAGCATCAAGCGGAATCGTCTCCCCATAAATTCGTTTCGCTTCTTCCGCGGCAAATTTGTACGTTTGAATCGTGCGTGCTACTTCTGCTTTAGCCGTCGTGATTGGCTTTGCTGCTTCTTTCGCGATTAGCATTGCCGCTTCTTCCGCACGTTGTTGTAATAGCGAAACGACTCGTTCTAAAATCGCTGCCCGCTCATGCGCTGGCATCTTTGCCATCGTCCGCCGCGCTTCATACGCAGCCGCAATCGCACGCTTCACATCTTGTTCGGTGGCAATCGGAATCTCCGCCAACACTTCGCCAGAATACGGGGATAAAAGTTTGGTGTACGACTGTGCTTCGATCCACTCACCGTTAATATAGAACTTCTTTCTTTCGATTGCTGTTCTCATCCCGTTTCCCGTCCCTTCTTCGTTTATTCCTTACTTAAATATACGATCATTCCCTTGTTGACGACATACGTCTAGCATTGATGATATTTATTTCTATTCTTTTTTCTTTGTTTATAATCCTTCACAAACTTTACGTCTTAGTCGAAAAGAAGCCCACTTCATCAAGCGGGCTTCTTTTATACTAGCTCATTCATCTGAAATAACGCAATCGCACGTTGGCGTTGCAGTCGATGATCGACTGTCGGCGCAGGATAATCGATGTTGAGGTTGCTTTTCCACGGTTCATGAATATGTCGCGAAGGGAAAGAAGCAAGTTCATGAACATATGTGCGAATATACGTGCCGTCTGGGTCGAATTTTTTCGACTGTTCAATCGGATTAAAGACGCGAAAATACGGTACAGCATCTGTCCCGACAGAAGCAGCCCATTGCCACCCTCCGATATTTGATGCTTCATCATAGTCAATTAGCATGCGCTGAAAATATCGCTCGCCCATGCGCCAATCGATCAAATAATCTTTTGTTAAAAACGACGCCACGATCATACGAAGACGATTATGCATCCACCCTTCTTCTTTTAATTGGCGCATCCCTGCATCAACGAGTGGAAACCCTGTTTTTCCTTCTTTCCAAGCTTGAAACCGTTCATTATCGCGTGACCATGGAAGATGGCGATACTTCTCTATAAACGCTTCTGTTTTTGTAAATGGAAAATGCGCGTAAATCATATGGTAAAAGTCGCGCCAAGCTAATTCTTTTATATATGTTTCTACCGCTTCGTCATAGCCATTGCCAAATTGTTGCGCAACCGCATGAAACACTGTCCGAATCGAAATCGTTCCTGTTTTTAAATGTGGGGATAAGCGACTCGTTCCTGCAACGCTTGGAATATCTCGCTTTTTGTCATAATGTGGAAGAGCTGTTTCAATAAACTGTTGTAACGCGATAAACGCATCTTGTTCGCTCGTACGTTCCCAGTGCTTTGTACATTGTGCAAGCCACATCGCAAACGTGCGCTCATCATTTTCCGAGAGCGGTGTGATGTGTAACATATGCATGCGCAACAAATCAATGTCAACGGAAAGAGGAAAACGTTTCGGACGTTTCCGCCAAGCACGATAATATGGTGTATATACTTTATAAGAAGTTCCGTCTGCTTTTTTCACATCAAATGCGCCGTGCATATGGGCATCATCATATGTATACACTTCCACCCCATGCTTTTGTAACAACGCCTGAACGTAATCATCCCGCTCTTTTCCACGCCCAACTTCGTCTTTATTAAAAAATACGGCATTCATCCGTGTACAACGAATTAGTCGAACAAATACATCATCAATATCTCCATACAAAATGTGTACATGTATCCCATATTGTTGACGCAACGTTTTCCGAAACTGCTCTACTGTTTGAAAAAAATATTCATGGTGATACGTTCGCTCTTTAGCGAAATAAGGATCAAAATGAAAGAAAAAAAGAAGCTTTCCTTCCCTTTCTTTCGCCCACTGAAGCGCGTGAACGAGCGCTGTATGATCGTGCAGACGAAAATCTCGGCGAAACCAAACAACTGCTGTATGCATGTATCCCATCCTTTCATCTTTTACACACTTTCATTGTACAATATTTGTTTAATAATTGTATAATAAAAAGAAAAAAGAAGGTGACTATATTGTACGATGTCATAATCGTTGGAACAGGATTTGGGGGAATAACAACAAGCGCCCTTCTTGCGAAAAAAGGGTATCGCACATTGACGCTTGAAGCCGCAAGCGAACTCGGCGGATGCGCAGGAAAATTTGAACGACAGTCGTTTCGCTTTCAAGCAGGAGCGACACTCGGTATGGGATTTGAAGAAGACGGTGTATTTTCACAACTATTTCATGAGCTCGACATGTCCTCTCCACCTGTTCATTTATTACACACCGTGATGGATGTACACTTTTTTGATCGGACGATTCGCTATTACCAACAAAAAGAGCGTTGGTTCGAAGAAATTGCACAACAGTTCCCAAAAGATAGCGGAGCGATTATTCGCTTTTTTGAAGAAATGTTTTCTCTTGCGGATGCGCTACTTTCTTTTGTATATAAACGACCGATGATCCCACCAAAAACGATGAAATATATATTCGAAGCGATACAAAAAGCAGATCGAAAATTATTGAAAGCCACACCGTTTTTATTTCAATCGATTGCAAAACGCCTGCAACATTATGGCATTCGCGACGAGACGTTTATCGCTTTTTTAAACGGTCAACTCGTTGATAGTGTGCAAACAACGATTGAACGTTGTCCTGCTTTACTTGGCGCTGTTGCCTTAAGCATCTTCCATCGCGGTGCATTTTACGTTGAGGGCGGGCTCGCAACCGTTGTTCATACACTTGCAGAACGTTACAAACAACTTGGCGGAGAACTACGGATGCGTGAAAAAGTCATTTCCATTCGCAAAGAGCGCCATTGGCTTGTGACGACAAATCGAAAACAAACATACGAAGCGAAACATGTTGTATTTAACGGCTCTGTCCATAGTATTTTTGCCATTTTAGATGATTCTATTAAACGTACATTTTCTATTCGCGAAGAAAAAGAAAAAAAGCGCCCGACTTGGGGAGCGTTTACGATTTACATGGGAGTGGACGATGACTTCCAAACAGATAGCTTATACCATCAATTTATCATTGACAAAACAAAACCGATGAGCGAAGGAAATCAATTTTTATTGTCCACTTCCGCACCGTTCGATCGACAAATGGCACCTTTAGGAAAGCGTTCCATTACGATTTCGACGCATACTGACCCGCTCCGTTGGTGGGAGCGCGATGCGTACGACAACAAGAAAAACATGCTTACACAACATATATTACAGCGCATTCATGAAACGTTCCCTTTGACGAATGTACATGTCCAACTGATCGGTACCCCTGTAACATTTGCTCGCTTTACGCACCGTGCGTTCGGAAAAGTAGGTGGCTATATTTCAAACGGTCCCTTCAGTTTGTTGTCCACGTATGCACCACAAACGAATGTCGAAGGGCTTTGGCTTTGCGGAGATACTGTATTTCCTGGTGCAGGCTCGCTCGGTTGCGCATTATCAGGATGGATCGTGGCGGATGCGATTACTATGGACAGATAGCTCTATGCATGAAGCATAGAGCTTATTTTTTCTTTATTTCGATCGGAATCGTTGTTTTTATTTTTATAGCGACTTTCGGATACGTTAACACTTGTGTAACGATTGCATCTGGTGCTGGCTGTTGTTCTTTATAATAGACGATTGCTTTGCCTTTTTTATATCGGACCTCGGTAACTTCAACCCCATATCCCCCTGTTTTTCTTTCCCCGAGATGAATGATCGCATACGTGGCGTCATCTTGTTGAACCGTGTACGTTTGAAATTGTTTATGTTGTTTATCATATAACGTTTTTACATGTGGTGGAAGTTGATCACCTGTTACAACTTCGTACGCGATCGTTTCTCCCTCTTCATATCGTTCATCCGCTTTTGATACACCGCAAGCAAAGAGAAGCAAAATGCTAAATACAAGAAACGATTTTTTCATACACATTCTCCTTTTTTCTTTTTCTATCTTCATCTTATGCTGAAACGAGAACCAGCATCCACATTCATAAATTCTCCATATTTTTATTTTACAATAGTGGCAATAAGATTTAGAAAGGGGATATAACATGTTACGACAACTGTTTATGTTAGCTGCGCTCGTTACGTTCACTGCTGCATGCACAAATGATTCTCTACATCATTCTACAGAGCATAAGGAAAAAACGAAACGATCGGACGTATTGTCCGGACAAGAAATTCATCTCGTTGCAAAAGAGGCGCAATTGCAAATAAATGACAACATAACCGTTCCTGTTTATACGTATAACGGTTCCGTTCCCGGAGCCCAAATTCGTGTAAAACAAGGAGAGCGCGTAAAAATCGTCTTTAAAAATGAATTACCAGAACCGACAGCGATTCATTGGCACGGTTATCCTGTTCCAATTAACCAAGATGGCGTACCTGGCGTCACAATGGACGCCGTCAAACCTGGTGAAACATTTACGTATGAATTTACAGCAACGATCCCTGGAACGTATTGGTATCATTCACATCAAAAAAGCGCCGAGCAAGTGGATAAAGGGTTATACGGCACTCTCATCGTCGAACCGAAAAAGGAAGAAAAAGTCGATCGAGACTATACGCTAGTGCTAGACGAATGGATGAGTCAACCAGAAACATCGTCAGCAAACGGACATGCTCAACATACAAATATGCATCACGGTGGTAACGGTATGATGCATGACATGAGCATGTATGATATTTTCACCATAAACGGAAAAAGCGGAACGGCCATTGAACCGTTAAAGGTGAAAAAAGGGGAAAAAGTACGGCTTCGTCTGGTTAACGCAGGGTACATGTCCCACAAGCTTCATTTGCACGGACATAAGTTTCAAATTGTCGCAACGGATGGTCAGCCGATCAACAGCCCACAACCAATCAAAGACGAATTGTTGAATATTGCTCCAGGTGAGCGCTACGACATTGAGTTTATCGCCGATAACCCAGGCGAATGGTTATTAGAATGTCACGGGAATATGAAAGGTACCGATGGCATGAAAGTGAAAATTCAATACGAGGGACAAACAAGCCATGCGGACAAAGCGAACGCAAAAGAAACCCTCCCTGTTGTAGATATAACGACATACGGAAAACAGAAACCGACTCGATTTACATTAGACCAAACATATGACGTTGAATACACAATGAATTTAGGAACGGCAATGGGCAAAAATGGGATGGTTTTCACGATTAACGGAAAAACGTATCCTGACACAGCTCCAGTTAACGTGAAAAAAGGCGACTTCGTCAAAGTAAAATTCGTGAACCATTCACCGATGGACGTCCACCCGATGCATGTACACGGACATTTCTTCCAAGTATTAAGCAAAAACGGGAAGCCTATTACAGGCTCTCCATTGATTAAAGATACGTTAAATGTAAATCCGGGTGAAGAATATGTCGTCGCATTTCAAGCAGATAATCCAGGAAATTGGATGTTCCATTGCCATGATTTACATCATGCTTCAGCGGGAATGGTAACCGAACTAAAATATAAAGACTACAAATCAAGCTACACGCCAGATCCGAATGACACGACGAATAAAGGTGAATAAGAAATGGATCCCCCTCCAAATAAAATGCTGGAGGGGGTTTTTGAATAACGGGCTATTCCCCCCAAAAACAGCGCATACCATTTGAAGTTTAACGTTCATTTAGCAATTGTTCAACGTGCTGTTTTAGCTTAGGAATCTTATTTCGAACAACATCCCAAACAATTCGGTAATTAATGGGGAAATAACCGTGGATCATCATATCCCTCATGCCAGCCATCTTTCTCCATTCGATATATGGGGATGCTTGTCTCATTTCGTCTGGAATGTTTTTTGCTGCTTCTCCGATCACTAATATGTTTTTAATAACCGCATCTGATATTAAATCATTATCCAGAAAGTCATCATAAGAAAGCCCTTGGGTGTACTTCTCAATTTTTTCTGCAGCAGCCAGAATATCTTGTAAAAAAACGCTAGGATTTCTCTACATACTTAGCACTCCTTAAAATAGTCGGCTTTAATGTCGGTTTGATATCATCTACAATAACTAAATCTACCGGTTTTTGAAAATGATCTTCCAAACTAAATTTCAACTCCATATAATTATCGAATGTCATTGCATGATCCATAAATTCTACCAACACATCAATGTCACTCGATTCTCTTTGTTCTCCCCGACTGTACGAACCAAATAACCCGATTCGCTTTACGCCATACTTTTTGTTCCATATATCTAAATTTTTCGACATTTCATCAAGTATGTCTTGTTGTGATAGCAAATGAATCACCACCTTTTTCTTCGTATCTGCTATTTTCATTATAACATCTCGGCTTTTCATTATTCTTCGTGAAAAAGAAAAATTTGCGCTATGGAAAAGGGGTGCCCGATTATTTTCGGAACACCCTCTCTCTCCCTTACTTCACATCATATCCTTGCTCTTCAATCGCTTCTTTCAGTTTTTCTACGCTGACCTTCGTTTCATCATAATCCACATCAACCGTACCTTCTTGCAAATGCACCTCTACACGGCTGACGCCATCTAACGTTTGAAGTGCATTTGTCACCGCCGCTTTGCAATGTCCGCATGTCATTCCTTGTACTTGTAATGTAATCGTCATCATCCATTCCTCCTTAAATGTTTATATTTTCACGCGTTTCAAACGAAGCGCGTTTGTTACGACCGATACAGAGCTAAATGCCATCGCTGCCCCAGCGATCCATGGTTCCAATAATCCGAGAGCGGCTACAGGAATGCCAACTGTATTATAGAACAAAGCCCAGAACAGATTTTGCCGAATGTTTTTCATTGTTTTGCGGCTTAACTCAATCGCTTTCGGAATATGGGCTAAGTCCCCACCGACCAAGGTAACATCTGCCGTTTCGATCGCGACATCCGCTCCTGTGCCAATCGCCAACCCAATATCCGCTTTCGCAAGAGCTGGGGCGTCATTAATTCCATCACCGACCATCGCGACTCGTTTCCCTTGTTTTTGCAATTCCTCGACGATTTTCGCTTTGTCTTCCGGCAGCACCTCTGCATAGACTTTGAGAACTGTTTAATGACATCCATAAGCTCGCGAATGGATTCTTCACCGCTTCCTTCGCGAATCACTTTCGATACACAATGGCTGACGTGACGTTCTAATAAGTTCAATCCGACCTTATTTAATGCAGCCGTGATTGCAGAAATTTGCACTAAAATATCGATGCAATACCGATTGTCTTCGACCATTTTTTGCACGCCACGCACTTGTCCTTCAATGCGCTTCAAACGTTTAATAATGTTTTCGATTTCTTCTTCCGTGCGCGGAACCATCCGTGAATCGTTTTCCCTATGTTCACCATGCGACATTTGTTTCACCACCTTCACCATACATTATACCGGTAGTGGGTATATAAAACAACGAAAGAGACTGTTGACACCATCATTATCGTCAACAGTTTTCTACTATTTGTTTATTTTTACATATTTTTGGTTCATCACCACAACATGTACTTGACAAGAGAGGGATTTTCTTGAGTCGCCGTGCACGAAAACCTTATTTACTTATTTTTCCTTATAAGTATAGAAAGGGCGTGTTCTGAAATAATCAAGTACAACTTTCGGTGAAGACCCATATTTTTAATAAAAAATCCCATCCAATCATTAACGGAACCATGCCATCTCTATATAAGGGAAAGAATACAGCAAAATTCCTAAAGCATATAGCATCGCTCTGAAAAACTTTTTTTCTGTATAATTAAATAATACATTTTTCAGAGGTAAACATCCCCAAATCAACAAAAAGGAAAGCGGTAGCTTTATCAAAATTGAAAAACTTAAAATGATAGGCACTAACATAAAAATAAGGTGGCATATATATTTTCTTTTCACATACTGTCTCAAGTTGATATGAAAAACGAGACTTTTTTTCATTGTTTCTAACTCATATTTGTTCAATTTCGTCAACATATGATCCGTGAAAAAAATGACTAAAAAAATGTAAACCACTTCGTAATAAAAATGGTCTAGCCAAATTCCTGCCATGCTAAATAGTAACAAAGTTGTTACGTAAGCAAAAAAATCTTTCTGATAGTACCTGATTTTTAAAGCTTCCCTCATGAAGTAAAATGAATAATCTTGATCATAATACTTCAGCAATAACTTTGTATTTGATGACACTTTTTTTGTTGTGAGTAACTGTTGAATCTCCAATATTTTACTTATATCTTTATTTAACAGTCCCTCTCCCATTTTAGACATAATTTGATAGTAGCGATGCAATAATGAATAGTCTAGCGATTTCAAAGAAAACAAATGTATAATCATCGCCACAAACATCAAAGCTGGAATTATTATCGCCTTTACATAAATCGCTATGAAACCTAACACCACTGTACTCATCATGAGCAACTGAACATACAATATTTCATATTGATAACGCATGAAACATAGGTAATTAAAAAGAACATTAGCTAATAGAGCTATAATCAACGATGTGCTGACTTGTTGCATGAATAGCATATAGACGATCAAAAAAGCGATGCTGGGGAAACTCATTTTCATGAGCAAATATCGCTTAAATTTTTTAAAATCAAAAAGCCGATACTGAAAAATTTGAAACGGAACATTTATGATCGGGTTATTTTGAAATAACTTGACTACCCCATAAACAAAAATCAAATAAGGAGCATAGTGATTAACGATATTCCCATAAACACGACTCAAATCGATTGCTACGGGAACAAGAAAAAACATGGCAACAATCATCCCAACGACATAGAAAGGATATTGTTTGACGATCCGCATCCCTTTTCTCATTTGATTGAGTATAAAATAATATACGATATGACTATTCATAACTATCACCAATGATTTGAGTAATTGTTGACCGTCCAATTTCATTAGGAAGATAACGAATAACGTTCTTATCTTTAATGATTAAATATTCATCGCAAATGGCTTCTAAACTATCCAAGTCATGGCTAGAAACAACAATAATTCTGTTCGGACTTTTTTGAGATATTAATAATTTTTCCAATGTATTCACTTGGATTGGATCAAGGGTAATAAAAGGTTCATCCAATAACAGCAACTTACTCCCTCTTAAATACCCAAAGGCAATACCAAACCTTTGAAGCGTCCCCCTCGAAAGCGCATGAGGAAAATAATCAATGTAGTCTCCCAACTTAAACAGGTCGACAATTCCTTCTATTTTCTTTTGTGCTTTTGTTTTTTGAAGCCCCTTAATTTTACATAAAAACAACATTTGTTCGTACATCGTCAAATCTTGAAAAAAAGAGTGATCATCGCTAATGAACGTAGCATCCAAATCAAAATAATCTTTGTTTTTAATGGAAACATCCCCCCAAAAAATATCTCCGTATTCTTCTTTTTTCAAACGTACGATCGTTTTTAACAATGTTGTCTTTCCCGCTCCGTTTCTCCCGATTAGACCATATATTTTATTCTCTTGAAATTGATAGCTTAAGTCGCGAAAGATCACTCTTTCATTGTATTTTATAGTGATATGTTCTAACCGCAACATATGTTCGCCCTCACTTATTTATTTCGAATAAAATACATTTTTGATTCTGATCCAAAATATAAAAATTACTAAAAAATTCACGAATATTTGATCTAAACAAGAACTTGTTCTTATGGGTACGGTTCAAATCTAACAGTAGATGTATATCGCCGTTATGGAAATTTAAGTTTCACCCGTTTCAAACGAAGCGCGTTTGTCACAACGGATACAGAGCTAAATGCCATCGCTGCCCCAGCGATCCATGGTTCCAATAATCCGAGAGCGGCTACAGGAATGCCAACTGTATTATAGAACAAAGCCCAGAACAGATTTTGCCGAATGTTGCGCATCGTTTGCCGACTCAGTTCAATCGCTTTTGGAATGTGCAGTAAATCGCCGCCAACAAGCGTCACATCTGCCGTTTCGATCGCGACATCCGCTCCTGTGCCAATCGCCATCCCAATATCCGCTTTCGCAAGAGCTGGAGCGTCATTAATTCCATCACCGACCATCGCGACTCGTTTCCCTTGTGTTTGTAGCTGTTCAACAATCGTCGCTTTCTGTTCTGGAAGCACTTCCGAATACACATGTTCTATGCCGACTTGTTTGGCGATCGCTTCGGCTGTTCGTTTGTTATCGCCTGTTACCATATACACATCGATGCCCATTTGTTTTAATGTCGCAATCGCTTGTTTTGATGTTTCCTTGATCGTATCGGCAACAGCGATCATTCCAGCAAGCTGTCCGTCAATGGCAACGAGCATGACTGTTTTTCCTTCGTTTTCAAGCTTTATCATCGTTGCCTCATGTTCTGCAATCTCGATCGCTCGTTCGTTCATTAATTTCCGTGTGCCAATGAATACATGTTTTCCATTCACCGTTGCTTCAATTCCATGCCCAACAAGCGCAGAAAATTGCGTCAACGGTTGCGCAACGATTCCGTTTGCTTTTCCGTACGCCACAATCGCTTGTGCTAGCGGATGTTCAGAAGCACTTTCAGCGGAAACAGCATACTCAAGCATATGTTCTTGAAATGACAAAACATCGGTCACTTCTGGTTTTCCTTTTGTCACTGTTCCTGTTTTATCGAGTAGCACCGCGTTAATTTTATGTGTTCCTTCTAAATACTCACCTCCTTTAAAAAGGATCCCTTGTTCTGCCCCTTTGCCTGTACCGACCATAATCGACGTCGGCGTCGCAAGACCGAGCGCACAAGGACACGCAATGACAAGAACGGCGATCGCCACTTCAAGCGCGGTTGGTAAATCATTTGGCTCCACAACGAAATACCAAATGAGAAAGGATAGTATGGCAATGCCGACAACGATTGGAACGAAAATGCCGGAAATCGTATCCGCCATCCGCTGAATCGGTGCTTTCGACCCTTGCGCCTCTTCGACGATTTTAATGATATTGGCGAGTGCGGTATCTTTCCCTACTTTTTCTGCGCGAATCGTTAGTATTCCGTTCGTGTTGATTGTTGCACCGATTACGGAATCCCCTTCTTTTTTATCTACCGGAATTGATTCCCCCGTAATCATCGATTCGTCAACGGAAGAAGAGCCAGCGATGACCGTACCGTCCACCGGAATTTTTTCTCCTGGCTTAACAACGATCGTATCGCCGATCATCACTTCCTCTAACGGAACTTTTCTTTCTTCCCCATTACGGATGACAGTCGCTTCTTTTGCCTGCAAGCTAAGTAGCTTTGAAATCGCTTCTGTTGTTCGCCCTTTCGCAAGCGCTTCAAAATATTTGCCGACAAGCACAAGCGTAATTAAAACAGCGCTCGTTTCAAAATATAATCTTGGCATATATTCAGAATTCCCAAGCGTTCGAAAAGCTTCATACAAGCTGTAAAAGTACGCGGCTGATGTTCCAAGCGCCACGAGGACGTCCATATTCGCGCTCTTGTTTCGTAACGCTCGGTACGCCCCGACATAGAAAGGAGCGCCGATGTAAAACTGAACCGGTGTAGCTAAAAGAAGCTGGAACCACGGATTCATCAACAGATGCGGCATCGGCAAGCCGATATGAAACGGCATATGGGCAACCATCGTATAAAGCAGCGGCAACGATAAGATGATCGAAATAGCAAGTTGCCGTTGTTTTTGTTTAAGCCTCTCTTCTTTCCGGCCAGCATCGTCTTGTTCTTCGTTTCGAATCTGCCCCTTGTACCCAAGCTTTTTTATTTTCTCTAAAATATCTTCGACTGATGTAACGCCTTCCTTGTATTCGACAACCGCACTGTTTGTCGCCAAGTTTACCGTAGCGCTTGTAACACCTTCCATCCGATGTAACCCTTTTTCAATCCGTGTTGCACATGCGGCACATGTCATGCCCTCAATATCGAGCGTCACTTTTTCAGCTGCCACGCCATACCCTAACTTTTCAATTTTCGCTTCAATATCGGCAAGGCTATATTTATTCGGGTCGTATTGAACGGTCGCTTTTTCCATCGCTAAATTGACGGTCGCTTCTACGCCGTCCATTTTATTAAGCACTTTTTCAATGCGGGCAGAACAGGCAGCACATGTCATGCCGGTCACTCTAAGTGTCACATGCTTTTGTTCACTCATCATGCTTCCCACCCTCTCACTTTGAGAACTGTTTAATGACATCCATAAGCTCGCGAATGGATTCTTCACCGCTTCCTTCGCGAATCACTTTCGATACACAATGGCTGACGTGACGTTCTAATAAGTTCAATCCGACCTTATTTAATGCAGCCGTGATTGCAGAAATTTGCACTAAAATATCGATGCAATACCGATTGTCTTCGACCATTTTTTGCACACCGCGCACTTGTCCTTCAATGCGCTTCAAGCGCTTGATAACGCTTTCAATTTCTTCTTCTGTGCGCGGAACCATTCGTTGTTCATGAGGCTCACAATGAGACATTTATTTCACCACCTTCATCATACATTATACGGGTAGTGGGTATAAAACTCAACGTGCAAACATACGTCGTACAACAACTATAAATATCCCTAACGCAGCGAACGTTAAAATGACTTTCCCTTGCCATGTCCAATTCATCACTTGATACACCGAATATGCCTCTAACAAAAGTGCTGGCAGTTTTCCAAGCGAGCTGGCGGCTGTAAAAAGAAGGAGCGACATGCGCCCAATAGCGGCAACGAACGTGACCATTCCTGATGGAACAAAAGGAAGAAGACGCAACGATAAAACAAGAAAAAACGCTTCTTTTCCTTCTGCCGCAAGCAAATGTCTGACTTTCGGATAGGAAAACCATTTCGTTTCCGAAAGCTGGCGAAACCCTTTTCGATATAAAACGAAAGATACAATCGCCCCAGCCGCTTCCCCGACAAACGATAAAAAGGTGCCTTTCCAAAAGCCAAATACCGCCAAGTTAGCGGCAGTGAGAAAGACGCTCGGGACAACGCCTAAAATACTAATGATGACATTCATTGCGATACTGATTAAAAAAGCAAATGATTCATATGTTCGGAATAACGCAATCATCTGTTGTTCCATTTATGCCTCCCATTTATATCCTACCCCCCAAACGGTTTGCAGAAACTGATCGATCGGAAAATCCGCTTGGCGAAGTTTTTCGCGAATATTTTTTACGTGCGAATCAACAGTTCGTTCTTCTGTATTGGCGTTATATCCCCATAATGTCACGATCAGTTGCTCGCGGCTAAATACTCGATTTGGATGCTTGAGAAAAATCCCTAAAATAGCAAACTCCTTTGGCGTGAGGGAAATATCGCGCTCAGCATATTGAACTTTATGCTGCGCTTCGTCCCAAACTAAGCCGTAAAACTCTAGTTTCGCTTGTTTTCCGACCGAACGGCGCAATACTGCCTCGATCCGAGCGAGCAATTCGGATTCATCAAACGGTTTTGTAATATAATCATCTGCGCCGATTTTTAGCCCTTGGACAACGTCTGGCGTCGCATCTCTTGCGGTAACCATAATAATCGGAACGTTCGAAAACTCTCGTATTTGTTTGCACGTTTCCCATCCGTCCATCTCTGGCATCATCACATCAAGCAACACAAGATCTGCTTTATTATTTTCTAAATAGCGAATCGCCGCTACTCCTGACTCGCATTTCACACAACGGTACCCATTCGGAGTAAGGTACAGCTCTAATAAATCTAACATTCGTTTTTCGTCATCAACCAATAAAACCGTGTACACCTTCATCAACCCCTCGGCAATGTAATGAGCATAGTTGTTCCTTTTCCGAATTCGCTTGTGGCGGAAATCGAACCGCCGTGCGCTTCGACAATTTCTTTTACAATCGCCAACCCTAGCCCTGTCCCCCCACCTGTTCGCGATCTCGATTTATCGACCCGATAAAACCGTTCAAAAATATGCGGCAAATCTGCTTCAGGAATCCCTATTCCTTCGTCAGAAATCATGATGATTACGTTCTTTTTCTCCATTCTTACATCAATGGAAACGATAGAACCTTGATGAGAATATTTTAACGCATTGTCTAAAAGGTTGAGCATCACTTGTTCAAACCGCTGTTGGTCGATATAGACGGTAACGTTTTCCTCGCAACGATAAATAAGCACCATTTGTTTCGTCTGAAACGCAGGAGACATTTTCTCGTATATTTTTTTCAAAAAAAGGCACAGTAAGGTTGGCTTTTTCTCGATGTGAAACGAATGTTGATCCATTTTCGCGAGCTCAAACAAATCTTTCACTAACTTTTGCATATGCTCGGCTTCTTCATAAATAATGGACAAATAGTTCGCTCGTTCTTCCTCGGCGATGTTCGGTCTGCGCGCAATGTCCGCATATCCTTTCACATATGTAAGCGGAGTGCGCAACTCATGTGAAATGCTCGCTAAAAATTCGTTTCGTTCTTTTTTCAAATATTCTAAATCGGTCGCAAGGGTTTGAATCGCTTTTCCGAGCTGCGCTAGCTCGTCTTCTCCTTTTATTTGCAGGCGAACAGAAAAATCTCCTTTGCTTAGTTTCTCGGTCGCCTGTTTCATCCGAATGAGCGGAATCGTAATAACTCTTGATAAGAAAAAAATCGTCATAATCGTCAAAAAAACAGAAACAACTCCAACGACGAAAAAATGATGTTTTAATTTGGAAATCATATTTTGAATGGAAGCCGTCCGCTGAAACATATACACATACCCTTTTGTCTTTCCTTCCATCCGAATCGGGCTGGCGGTAGCGATATACGACTGTTTTTTCCAGTTGTTTTGCACCACCATCCCGCTATGAGAAATGTGGCGAACATCGACAGACGGAATGATTTTTTTCGCAAACGGCAAAATGTAATCGGAAAAATACAAAATATTCCCGTTCGCATCGGTAATGACGACATCCGTTTCCGCTTCCGACTCCATCATCACGACATGTTCTAACGTAGAAGGATGATAGCTTTTTTCCAATACATCCCGATGATTATTCCCTCTTGCCAACAACTGCTCAAATTCTTCATTAATTCTCGCGTTCACAAGCGTCACATACAACGACGCAAATAACACCGTTTCGATTCCTAGCACAAAAACAAAAAATAATAGCCCTAATTTAAATGAAAGTTTTCGCACGAAGATTCCTTCCTTACAGGCGTTTTTCTTTATTATAGCAGAAAAAATGTGGAGAAAATGTGGAGGAACGACATGCGCCTGTGAGGTTGAGACAGGGGACTGAACGATATCTAACCAGATTAAAGATTAGCAAAAAGAAGTAGCCAGCTTCATCCGTTAGTTTTAGGGAAGTGGTTACTTCTTTTGGTTTAGTTTATATAGTGATAATCAATGTCCACATTCCAATGATGCCTATTCCTTAAGTAACTGATTTAGCTTCTTATCGAACGTATATACTTGGTACCCCTTCACTTTATTATAGGCGTATAAAAGAGTATCAACAAAGTCTAGCCGTCGTTCTTTAAAGAGAATGAGCGCTTCTTCTAATATTTCCATATCATCCACGTCGATATTATCGTACTTAAACAGTTCTAAAAGAGTATCACATATTTCGTCATTTTTTACTCTGTACACTTTTTCAAGAACATAAACAACTTCAACTACTACCTCATTCGGCAATAACACCTTGTTATTTTCAATAATCATTGCTGCTTTCGATGACAAATCATCATGATCATTAAGCAAATATCTTAGGACAATGTTTGCATCAACGATTTTCATATTTATCCACCACGTTTTTAGACCAAGCATCGCTTTCTTGATTTTGCAAAAGCTCATTTTTGTACTTTGATAGAGCTCCCCTCAAGCTCTTTTTTTTCCCTTGTTCTATATCTTCTTGATCTGTATAAGGAAGGATAATAATCTCTACTTTCCTATTCTTTAATCCTTCGGGTATATCTATAAACTTTTCTAAATCATTACTGTGTTTTATTACTCGTACAAAATCCATGCTTTTTCACTCCTTTCAATTAAGGCGGGGCTTATTAAACATATTATACCATTTCACTAAGTGTGATAACATGAAAATTCGCTTTCATTCTGACAATTCCTCCTGCTTCTAAGAACGTAAGCGTCAAATTCTTCCCACCTCGTTTTGCCCTATGTCCATGCCATAATTCCTTTAGAAGTCTTTACAGTAGTGTGAAAAAATCTATGAAAAGCCATCACGATCTACCTTTTGAAGGAAGCGGAAGGATGCAAATGAACCTTTTTAAAATATTTCCTTGCCGCTGGGTGCCAGATCAATGGTAAATAAGCTAGTTTCAATTGGTTTTTATTGATGAATCAACACGCTGAACTTGCTCAATGCTTGCCGTTTCGAA
This sequence comes from Anoxybacillus sp. TBDG-1, assembly GCF_054815885.1. Classification (NCBI taxonomy): domain Bacteria; kingdom Bacillati; phylum Bacillota; class Bacilli; order Caryophanales; family Anoxybacillaceae; genus Anoxybacillus; species Anoxybacillus sp. TBDG-1. Next base: position 1,239 of record NZ_JBTZSY010000028.1, on the reverse strand, counting down.
CATTGCAAACGATTAAACAATGATTTCACTACTTATGCGATACATGTAATATAAACCATATACGATACTAATCAACGAAACGGCTTTGATGGTGAACTGATAAACCATTTGTTTACGTTTCATCCAAATAAATGGTAAACCAAGAAATGTCGTAAATATCATCATCCCCATAATCGTCCCGACGCCAAACACAAGAATAAATAGCGCCGCTTGCAGCCGCGTATCGACCGTCGTTAACGTCAAAAGCACCATTCCCGCACTTCCAGCTAGTCCGTGAATAATGCCAATCATCGTAGACTTCAGATGCAAATGACTTATATCTACCTCTTTTTTGCTAGAAACTACGTACGATGACCGAAAATTCGTAATCCCTAAAACGACGATCATCACTCCAACTGCCAGTTCCAGCCACATCGCTGCCGTTTCCGGTATTTGTTGTTCTAGCCCAATTACGAGCATTCCTACGACAAATAATGTTGCGGTGTGGCCAATCCCCAAAAAACCCCCGCGAGCGTCGAAAGCGAAAGCTTCTTTGTCCGGCTGGCAATCGTTGATACAGCAATGACATGATCCGGCTCTGTCGCATGTTTGATACCTAAAATAAACCCAAAAAGCAATGTCGGAAATACGGTGGTCATTAATGTTTATCCTCCCTTTAGAACCTCTACTCTTTCATTCCAGCTAAAATATTTCGTTCCATAAGCGCTGCGATTTCTTTCGAATGGTAGTGATCGATCGTTTTCAATCCTTTGATCAAGCGTTGCTGCCGTTGGATGGAATGGTTTAGTCAAGCGTTAGTGTTCAACTAGCATGACGAGTTACGTATCATTTTTTCCAAATTTTCTTTCGATTTCATCTTTAATTTTCCTCTTTGTATTTCTAAAACCAACCAAAATAAGCAACATATATACAATAACAACAATCCCAATACGTAGATAAGGGTGAATAAAATCAAAAAGAGTTGTATAAATAAAGATAAACATTAGTAATATAGGAGCAACTACATAAATAATACGGCTAGTATCCTTTTCCTTAACAGCATAAAATAGTTGCCAATAGATTAAGATCACGAGGAAAATTCCGTTTATTTCATAAGCACCCATGCTAGTCCTCCTAGTTGCCTGCAGCTGAGTACCCTTTTCTAAAACCATTCGCAAATATGACAATATCAGGTATGAAGCCCCTGTAACCGTCAAGTAAAATTGAACACTTTTCGCTAATTAATTTTGAACAGTTTGA
>NZ_JBTZSY010000027.1:0-38625 GCF_054815885.1 Anoxybacillus sp. TBDG-1 | reverse complement strand
TCTTGAATGGTGGAGCCTTCACAAAGTTCATACAAGTGCTCACAAAATCGATTGGTGTAATGTTGATTGGGCTGAATCGATTCCAAAGAGGCAGAAAACACGTGGGAACAATTCCAGCACCGATAGCGCTTTACCTTGACGAATAAGTACACCGGCTGATGGAAAATCGCCAAATCCCGTACTTTTCTTGTCCGTCTGTCGTGGACAGTGGAAGTGGCAAACCCACAATGAGGGCAGCGTTCCTGTGTCTCTGTTTTCTCTACATGAATCGCATAACCATAGGAATGAAGTTCTTGTTTAATCACTTTAAATTCTGGCAATCCTAGTGGTATCGAAAGCACTTACGAGACCTCCTTAATGTTGATTTCTCCACTAACATTATTGCCAGGATCTCGTCAGTGCTTTCTCTTTTTTGTCACTAAATCACAAAATTTGGTGATGAACCAAATAAACAGATGAAACATATATAAAATCAAAAATATAGCTGTAAAAACAACAATACTTCCCGGACTACTGATCTCGTTAGAAAAAAGAGGATGTTCGATCATAAGAAGTACCAAGCTATATACAAAACTTAAAATAAAGGATAAAACAGTAATATTTAGAATCAATCTCTTGTTTTCAGTCATTCCCTACACTCACACCAATCTAAACATTGTATTTTATTATTCAAACGAGTCGATTCCGTATACTCTAACCATGTTCCTAATTACCTATCATGGGGCGACAAGCGCATCAAATGCTTCATTTCCCGAACATCCATAATACAATAATAAATGATACGATAAAGCTAACGAGGTCAGCAAGCAAGCCGACTTTTAGTGCATCTCCCATTTTGCGAATACCGACAGCACCGAAGTAAACGGTGAGTACGTATAACGTCGTTTCTGTACTTCCTTGAATCGTGGAAGCTAATCGTCCGATAAACGAATCCGGTCCGTATGTTGCGATTAAGTCGGTTACAATGCCGAGCGATGCGGTTCCTGAAATCGGACGGATGATCGCAAGCGGAACGACTTCTGGCGGCAAGCCGAGCGGGATAATGAATGGCTTTACATATGAAATAAAAAAATCTAGTGCTCCGGAAGCGCGAAAAACGGAGACAGAAACGAGCATGCCAACTAAATACGGAATAAGGGAAAAGGCAATTTGAATCCCTTCTTTCCCCCCTTCAACAAACGCTTCATACGTCGGCACACGCTTGTACGTTCCGTGCAACAAAATGCACGCGATTAAAATGGGAATAAGCCAAAGTGACAAAAATTGAATGACGTACATTAAGATCCTCCTTTTTTCCGCCTCCGTATGTAAAATGCACGGTCAATGATCATTGCTGATATAGTCGCAATAAGGGAAGCGACAAACGTTGTACCGATAATTTCTCCAGGTGAAGTCGATTGATATGTCATCCGAATCGATATGACGGTTGCAGGAATAAGCGTAATGCTTGCGGTATTTAAAGCGACAAACGTAATCATTGAACGGCTTGGCTCGTCTGTTTGACCGTTTAATTGCTTTAATTGCTCCATCGCTTTAATGCCAAGGGGGGTCGCAGCATTTCCTAGCCCGAACATATTTGCAATCATATTAGATAATATATATCCGAGCGCAGGATGGTCAGGCGGCACTTCTGGGAAAATTTTTTTCGCAATCGGGCGGAACAAATGGGCAAAAAACGAAAGCAGCCCAGACTGCTCAGCAATTTTCATTAAACCGAGCCAAAAAACGAGCACGCTAATTAGTCCGATGCTAATCGTTACCGCTTCTTTCGCTCCTTGAAACATCGCCTCATTGACGTCTTTCATCGTTCCGTTTATCCCCGCAAACATAAGCCCGATAAGTAAAAGCGCAACCCAAATAAAATTAACCATCTCGACCCCCCCCTAACAACCAGTCAAAAAAAGAACGTGTTTTCTTTTGTTGCTTATAAAAAATTGGTGTTTCATCGACTTTTTCGTTTCCAATATATAGTTCAGCCCTGCCAACAACAGATGGGACGCCTGTCTCTTTCCATTGTTTTTGTGGTCGAAGCAACTTTCGCTCTAAACGAAGCAGCGCCTCTTCTTTTTTTGTGACTGGATATACAAAATCGCGTACAACAAACAGATGATGATCATAAAAAGGATCGTTCACATCTTTCACAATCGTATTTGCGTTAATTTTTACAAGTTCATAATGCGCAAATCCATGCTCATGCATCGCAATATGGTCGTTCCAATCATCGCCTGCGTCAATCGTCACTGCAATGAGATCAAGCCCGTCTTTTGAAGCGGTTGTCACTAATGTACGCTTCGCTCGTTTCGTATACCCTGTTTTTCCACCTGTACAATATTCATACAAATGCGTCAACAGCTTATTTTTATTGCGCCAAACACGGTCCCAATCTTCTGTTGGATTTGGCGCACGATACAATTTCGTTCCCGATACTTCTCGAAATTGTTCGTTTTGCATCGCATATCGCATCAGTAGCGCCATATCATACGCAGTAGAGTAATGATTTTCTGCATCATCTAACCCGTGCGGATTGGCAAACTCCGTATTTGTCATACCGATTTCTGCCGCCTTTTCATTCATTAAAAAAGCGAAGCCTTCGACACTACCGCCAACGTGCTCAGCGATCGCTACCGCCGCATCGTTTCCAGAACGAAGCATGAGCCCATACACTAAATGTTTGAGCGCAATTTTTTCTCCTGGCTTCAAGTAAATCGAAGATCCTTCTGTGCGAACCGCTCGTTCACTTACCGTCACAAGTTCTTCCCATTTTCCCGATTCGATCGCTAAAATGGCGGTCATAATTTTTGTAATGCTCGCAATGCGCCGCTTCGTATGCGCATCTTTTTCAAACAGCACCCGTCCTGTCGTTTGTTCCATTAAAATCGCACTTTTAGCACTAACTGACATCGCCTTCGCTTCATTCGGAAAGAGCGAACAAAAAAAACAAAGCACGATCATCCATATGAACCATTGCCGTCGCATACACCCTCATCCCTTTGTCCGTTTTGTACAAGTGTATGCGCTAGTAAACGATGTATGACACACGGTCTTTCGCTTTTACAAATCGTCGCTCGACGTCGTCCCAATTCACAACGTTCCACCATTGTTGAACGTACGTCGCACGATCGTTTTTATATTGCAAATAATACGCATGCTCCCATACATCTAATACAAGAAGCGGAACGGTCGTCCATTGTGTGCCACATTGATGTTTTTCCGTCTGTAAAATGTCTAACCGCCCTGCAAATGGTGACCAAACGAGGAGCGCCCATCCGTTTCCTTCCACTTGCTTCGCCGCTTCGGTAAAATGTCGTTGAAACGCTTCGAAGCTGCCAAAATCGCGCTCAATTTGGCGAAGAAGCGCGCCTGTTGGACGCCCACCGCCACGCGGTTTCATATTGTTCCAAAAAATTGTGTGCAAATAATGTCCTGAACCGTGAAACGCGGCTTCTCGCTCCCAATGTTTTAATAGCGCATAGTCATTTTTTTCACGCGCTTGTTGCATCATTTTCTCCGCTCGGTTTAACCCATCGACGTAGCTTTGATGATGTTTTTCATGATGCAAACGCATAATCTCTTCAGCAATATACGGCTCTAATGCATCGTACGCATACGGTAGCTTAGGCAGCGTATGTCCTCCAATCGGTACGCGCTTACGCTGTAATTGTTCATATATGTTTGTCACTTGCTCATGAATGCGTACAACATCTCCACGTTCAAGTTCTAACATTAATTGCTCAACCGCCTCTTCATCGACAAACGGCTTTACACGCTCAAGCCACGTTTGCACGTTATAAATATATTCGTTCATCTTAATCCCTCCTTCGGCATCATATGCAACAAAAAAAGAAGCTGACACACGCAGCTTCTTATTGCGATTGGATCATTTTTGTTCGGTAGTCTGTTTCATAAAATTCGAGTTCTTCCCGCATCGTTTGAAAATCAGCTTCAATCGCATGAAGCAACTGTTGCAACGATTGAGGCGCGGCTTGCCGCAATTTAATCGAATGTCTCCCCGTGTACGCCGAGCGGCTATCTTCATACCATAAATCGCGCTTTGGTGTAAAAAACTCTGCCACACATGAATGATAAATTTTATATAGCGCCTGTTCTGCAGCAGCTTTCCGAAACGGTTCTTCTTGAAGCACGATGCGACACGCATCTACCCCTTCTTCGCCATATACAGCTAAACGGCGCAAATCTGCAAGCACCCCTTCATAATAATGGCGGTCGCCCGCACATTCCGCCTGCATTTGTTCAATCGTTGTTTCGTTTAAATAACAAGTAATTTGTTGTACAATGCCACTTAACAACTGCTCAACTTGCTTTGTTTGGTTAAAAACAACAGTGTTGCCCATATACATCCTCCTTTACGGTTGCGCAATAAATAAAAGCGGTGATTGCACATCGTACGCTTGTTGTTTTGCGAGCGACTCAAATACTTCTGGCAATTTGGCAAAGTCGATTGATGAAAAATAGCGACGAAGCTCTTCTTCCTCACTTATATATACACGTTTTCTCATCCGAAGCGATGGATCGACGAGTAAACAGACGAGCGCGACAATATCTTTAAAATATATGTCTTTTCCACCTGCTTGAAATACCGGGTCTTGTTCATACGGCGTCCATTGTGAAAAACGCTCATCGAAATATCGAACATATAGTACACGCAACGTCCGCTCCGCTCCATCATCATCAACAAACGTCACTTCCGAACGGTTAAAAAAATCTTCGGACGTATTCGGCTGCGCTTTTTGCAATTCATAGCCATGACAAGAAATAATTTTCACAAACGATACACCCCTTTTTTAACAACGAAGCTACATTTATTTTACCATAAATTACGAATCGTGCGAAAAATTTTATCATTTCTATAACAAAGAAAAACAGGCGCACAAAGGCACCTGTTGTTTGTCTTATTAATTAATAGGCAGCAAAAGGGTTTTATAAAGGGGTTAGGCGAATAAAAGCGACACTTAGTTATCTTTTCCCCTCTTTTTTTATACATAGCGCTTCTTTTAGCATAGAACAATATCTTTGTATCTCATTTTCGTTAATCTCGTAAACATGATAGCCATTTTCTTTCTGCTCCGTAATGAGATGCGCTTGTTTCAAAAGATTTAAATGTCGTGAAACGGTAGCAGCCGTAATATTTAATTGATTTGCCATCTCTTGCGACTTCATTTTTTCTTTATTTGCAATAAACGACAGCATTTTCATACGAACGATTTCGGACAATGCTTTGGAAATATCAACAACATACTGAAGCTGATTTTCATCATACTTCATTTCCATCGGATATCCGATGAAAGAGAGCTTCTTTTCATTAATACAGTGTCTCATATCATAAATAATATGAAGTTCACCGAGCCCCCAAACCAAGATGAATTTCGGCGACACAAAATACGAGGGATACAATTTGATCAATTTTGTCTCTTTCGTTGGAAACTGTTCTGGAATTGGGTAATCGTACAACAATTTTCGAACCATCTTCTCTATTCCCACCTCGTCGAGTTCCGCTCTCAATCGCTCATTCGCTTGACCCCAGAGAGGGGATAGGATTGGCTCAATATGAACGTAACATTGCTGATAAAATTGTTCCCAAAGATAGGTCAACTCTTGTAAATACTGCTCATAGTTCTGAGCGAATTCCAACTGTTCGTCATTCACAAATCCGCCCAAAGATGTGATTTTCGAGCGAATTTCATCAAAAGGAGAAGCGGTTTTCGTTAGACAAATCTCAATCTCCTTTTCAGATAAGTAACGACCGAATAAATAATACAAAAATTCATATGGAGATACGCGACCAATATATGACATGAGTTGCGAAAAAGTATGAGGGACAGGCAAATCAACCAAAAATTCCGCCAGTTGAGCTCCGTATTCATACCGACCGTAAAACTTTTTCAACAATGATTCATGTTGTTGAAAAAACTCCTCAAAACAAGCAACAGGTAAATGAGTTACACCTTCCATTTTTCCCAATGAAACGTAACACTTTCTTAAACACGCCATCATCTCAAATAAAGAAGAGGTCGATAGTTCTACTTTGCAATGATGATTCACTTCTTCCATTGTATATACAGCCATTCGACATCCCATGCTTTCTGTTTTTATTATTGAACAATTTGATACTTCAACTGCTTAACAAAATTGTCGCATAACCGCTGGCATTCTTCAACTGTCCATGAACAAATAATCACATGAGCAGAACGTGTATAAGAATCCACTGTTTTCTTTATACGATCCCCAACTTGATAGTAGATGGCCCAATCTCGGATATATTCTCGATTAACTTCTATATCAAGGGAAATCTGTCGCAACGCGCCCTCTGGAAACATAAAAAATTTGACAAGGCTTGCTTTTGTATAAATTGGTTTTACATCAAGTGGCACTTGGTTCATATAAGATAAAATTCCTAACTCATACTGATTGAAACCAGACGCTAATTGATGTAAATAAGGAATAAAATCTCCCCCAGGTCTCGTATGCATCTCAATCACTACTGGTCTATCTTCCTCCACATCCCATTTAATCTCGATATGCCCCGGTCCATATTGGACATTTAACAAATGCAACGCTTTCATCACCACTTGTTCAATTCGTTTAACTTTTTGTTGTTCCAGTCTCGCAGGCACAATATGTCCAGTCTCAATAAAGTGGGGTTTTCCAGTTGTTTGTTTTTCAGTTATTCCTAAAATGAAATGGGTTCCTCTCCAAGACACCGTCTCCACACTATATTCCGGACCTTTAACATACGGCTCTAAGATCCATTCGTGAGGATGATCTTGATTTCTCTTTAACCATTTTTCCCATTCCTGTTGATTGGAAATATAATCAATCTCTTTACTTCCAAATCCGTCAAGCGGTTTGATGATGGCCGATCTTGAATATGGGAACTTTTTAGGAAGAGCAGATACTTTGCCACTCACGACGTCTAATCGTAATTCTGGATCTCTCCACAAAATCTGGCGCATCAATCCCTTATTCCTCGTATTCACGACCGTTTCAAGTGAATTCGTCGGCAATTGTAGCCTTTCACTAATATAAGCAGCTGTTTCTAGCCCTAATTCTGTAAAACTTACGACAAGCTCCACTTTTTGATATAAATTCATGATTTCCTCAACAACACAAAATACTTCTGCTTTCCCTGCAATGTCACGAACATAAAATACAGCTTTAGCCAACTGTGCTATTTCCTTGTCAATGCTTGAATGCTGATCCGCCACAATAATTGGCTTCAACCCACATTTAGCCGCCGCTTCCGCTCCGTAACGGCTTGCCCCTAAAATGATGATGTATTTATTCATGCACAATCCCCCATTCTAATAAATCCATCGCTTCTTGTGTCGAAGCGATTGCGTTTTCCATACTATCTCCTTCAGCTATGACAAACCCTAATCTTTGATAGCTGCTTTTAATTTCATTCGCCTTAAAAGGCAACTTCCCTATACTTATCCTTTTTATCCCCGCTACTTTTTGCGCTTCCTCCATCCCCCTAACCGTTTGATATATCCCCTGCTCAACAGGCAGGATAAACTTAATAGCGGCATAGCGTCGTCTAGTGTTCACTGTTTCTTCATATTTTCCTATGGATTGTAAAACAACATGCCTAATCATATCCACTCCTGTGGCTAATTCTACTAATTCAGGGATGCAGTCACCCGCTAGTCTAGGGTTGACTTCAACCAAATATAAGTTGTTTCCGCGAACAAAAAATTCTATATGCGCTGCCCCATAGTCCAATCCCAATAGGTTCAGTAGTCTTTTGCATCTTTCTTCTAAACCATAAAAAGAATTTAATTTCGGACCCGTTACATGTCCACATTCAACAGCGTGAGAACCGTACGTTTCTTTTCTTGTAACAGATATTAATTTCCATCCATCAGTCGTATATAACATTTCAGCTGAAAATTCTTGACCTTCGATCCATTCCTCAATCAGCCATTTCCTTTCCAGTACATATCCACGTTCATTACGCTGTCTTTGCCATTCTTCGCGCAGGGACAATTCTAAATCACAACGATTTTGACAAATCGTCACTCCATTACTCCCGCTATCATCCACAGGTTTAATGACACACGGAAACGAGATCTCCAAATTTACGACTTCGTCAGGATGATGAATGATATGGAAAGCAGGTTGTAAAAACTCTCTAAAATCTTGATTTTCTAGATAAGTTCTCATTATATGTTTATAACGAGCTCTTTTCAATGCTTCGATATCGTGACCCCTCACTCCCAAATAACTTGCTAATTTAGCAACCGGGATTAAATGATAATCATCAAAAGCGAGGATTCCAACAAATTTTATATTCGTCCGTAATAGCTCTTCTTTCATCAGATCTACATTATACGTATCAATAATGGTAATTTGGTCAGCGAAGTTTAATGGATGATCATCTGTCATAGTTCTATATTGTTCTAAGTCTATCGTCCAAAAATGAACATTGTATCCTAATTGTTTAGCAATCTTCATTGCTTTCGTGCCAGTACCCGTTGTATTTGTTTCAATAAATAACAATTGCATCATCACCATTCCTTTCTGCTCGCTTTGTTGACTAGTGAAGAAACCTTCTTTCTTTTTCTATACGAGACTTGGAGTATGTAGCCAATAAAGATTACAATACTTATTACGGTCAAGTAGAAAAAAGTTTGCTGTCCGACATAATAATATAGATTCAATCCAACGAACCCGCCTACAGATTCACACATTCCCCAAATTAATCCTGAAAATCCGAATGCCCAAGAAGAACTTAATACCCCTTTTTTCTCTACAATCTGATGATCAATGGTAGGAACCCAAATGATCTCAGCTATGCTGAACAAGATAACGCTAACCAAGATAATCCAAAAATGATGTGAAATCCATAGTAAGAAATAAGATATGGTAGTGAGAACTAAGGCTAGCGCATACCAATACTCTATCTTCCATTTCGGCTGTATTTTTGGATAGAAACCTTGCAGAGCAATAATCGTCATCGCATTCACCGTAAAAAACAATCCAATCGTTTTTCCTGAAAAATATTGAGAAACAACAACAGGAAAGGTCGTAAATAGTTGTGTGTACAAAAACCAAAATAACCCTGAAAAAGCAATAAATCTTACAAAGACAAAAAAATGCGGGTTTGATTTGCTGCTCTTAACGAACTGTACGATATTAATCCCCTTCTCTGCATGCTCAATGGTGATGCGAGGTAATAGTAACGAAACACCTCCGGCCAACACATAACAAACAATCGCTGCAATGATGATACCAAGAGAATTCCAATCCAATAACCATCCACCTACTAAAGGGCCAACAGAAGCACCAACGTTGACAGCGACGTTCAATAATGCAAACGCCTGCAGCCTCTCATCTTCCTCTAATAACGAAATATGTGTTTTCAAACTCACATTGTAAAGCGAGATCGATATCCCCAAAAGCAACACGATCACGAATATCAGTATATAAGAATGAATAATCGTTAGCGTTGTGAGTAATAATGCTGACCCCCATAGCCCAATAATAAGACTGTTTTTTATCCCAAATTTGTTGACAAACCCTCCAACTAACACATTTCCTGCTTTCGATACAAACGTAAACGCTGCTACCACCACACTCATTTCCGTAATATCGAGATTTTTCATTTTCACTAACCATAATGAAAGTAATGGAACATACACAAAAAAGCCGATGGAATTGAAAATTCTGATACTAAACGTTAAAACTCCTTCATTAATCTTAGAAAGCATACATAACCCCTCTCGTGAGCTCTTTACATACTGCTTCAATAATATTAGCTGCTTCACATATATCTTCTTCATTAACATTTCTACTAACCACAACCCTTACTTCATCACGTAACCAAGGAAATAAAAGCAAGCCTTTTTTCTTGCACCTATCGGCAAACTCAAATGAATTGATATGAAAGCTATTCACATGGAAAAAGATCATATTTGTTTCAACAGCATGGGGATCGACATACAGTCCATCTATTTTAGATAGCATCATTGCTAATTTTTTAGCAAGCAGATGATCTGTATGCAAATAGGATATATGATGTTTTAAAGCATACGACGCCGCAGCTGCATACATACCTATTTGATGAAACCCTGCTCCAAATTGTTTTCTATAAATCCTAGCTCTGCTGATCACTTCCGTTTTTCCCATAAGCATTGACCCAAATGGAGCACCGAGTCCTTTTGCAAAACATATACTAAGTGAATCCACAAATTTTGCATAGTCACTTAACGAAATGCTCGTTGCTACGTGTGCATTAAACAACCTTGCTCCATCCATATGTAAAGATATGTTCTTCTCTCTCGTGAACTCATACAATTGTTCGATTTCTTTAAGAGGAAATATTTTTCCCTGATAATAGTTAATAGTATTCTCGATAGAAACTAATTGGGGATAAGCATAAAAAGAACCTCTAGGCTTAGAATGAATTAATTCGTCAACATGTTCGACTCTTAGAATGCCATCTTCTGTTCTACATGTATGCAAAACAGCTCTACTTAACATAGCAATTGAAGAACTTTCGTAAAAGTTTATGTGATAATTTGTTTCTGTAATCACCTCATTTCCTTCAGTTACTTGTGATTTAATTGCTAATTGATTAGCCATTGTGCCCGTTGGAACAAATAGAGCATCTTCCACACAAAATAATTGTTTACAATATTCCTCCAATTCAATAACACTTCCATCTTCTCCATAACAATCATCACCAACTATCGCATTAGCAATGACATTTCTCATTTCTTGAGTTGGTAACGTCAACGTATCGCTTCTCAAGTCAATCACCGACCATCACTCCTCATATAATTACATAATTACGTAATTACGTAATTATGTAATTATGTAATTATATGATTATGTTACTACCGATTCTTTTTTTTGTCAATAAATATTTTTAAAAATAAACTACTTTGCATCTTCAACCTAAGAAATCGTTACTAGAGTTAAACTAACAAATTTAAAAAACTTTCTTCTTAAAAAGAAAAACAGGCGCACAAAGGCACCTGTTTACTTTCCTGACAACATACCGATTTCATATAAAAAGATCGCTAAACATAACGCACCGATCAGACTTGGGAGCCATATTTTCATTTTTATCTTTTTCTTAGAAAAGCCGTAGCGTTTTTCTATTTTATGCAAAAAAACAAATCCAAAGACAACGATAAAAATTCTAATGGCACTTTGTACAATTGTTATATCCACATACGTTTCGATAAAGTAATCTATCATTCTTCCAAAGATGAGAGCGAAAATAAGAAAAATGAAAAAGCTAAAGCTCATTGACAATTCACCTTTTTAATAGTTTATGCTTTAGTGAGAGTCGCTTCGTATAATCTAAAACAGAATTTGAATGATCGATAGTAATTTTTTGTTTGTAATACTCATTCCCACTATAGTCAATAACACTAATAACGACAAAATCTAATTTACGCAAGCAATCAATCTCTTTAAAGAAGTCTAAATATACTTTATACGCATACGGAAACTGTATTAAGCTATATTTATGATGTTGGAAAAATACAGCGATAATCAAGTCTTTTGTTATTTCAAGCTCGTACTCTTCATTCAATATAATTACAGCATATGGTGAAATTAACGACATTTTCACTTTATCAATGTGTAACATAGAGCAACACTTACCTTTTTATTTTATCTGCGCTGACCATTCATCATGGATGTCGCCTTCTTTCCGGCTTCGCTAATTCGTTGTATTTCATTTTTGACGTACTGAATAACCGCATTCGTGCCTTTTTTTACCCCTCCAATAACTTTATCATCTACTGAATACATATTGTTCGCTATTTCTGTCACGATCACAGCCGCAGTTCCACACTTATGAGATGTCGCTTCACTCATTCCTGACTTTTTACATACTTTATAACCAGCCCCGTAAGCAACACCATCCGTCATTATTTTACCGACTAGCAACTTTGTTGTTGCATCCACTACATTCAAAAAAATCATCCCCCTCACCATCTTTTATATTACATAATACGTATATATTGTAAAAAAAAAAAAAAGACAGTCAATACATTTCACATTTTTTTCACTTTAAATCGAGTAGGAGGAGGTGATTAACCATACCCCTCAAGTTTAGTGGTTAAGCATCGATGTATCCATACACCATGTTTGTGATCATTAGCCGAAGAAAAAGAATACCACATGTTTTAAGCATGCCAAATAACCCTCTTTGAGAGGGGTATTTGCAGACTGTTGAAAAAATGCACTTTGCAAAATTGGATGTAAAATATACGTCTCTACATGGTACTCAACCATTCTTCCAAAAATAAAAATAAAAAAAGCCCGAAGAAAAAACGAAAACTCATCGTTGTTCGCTCACTTCTTGCAGTTGTTCGTTTAGACGTTCGAAAAATAAGTCGGCTTCGCGTTCTTCTTCTTGTTCGTCCCATTCTGGAAGAGGCGGGAGTTCGTCTAACGTCTTTAAGCCAAAGTAGTCTAAAAACTCTTTCGTCGTCCCATATAAAATCGGGCGACCTGTTCCTTCTGCGCGACCTACTTCTTTAATTAACGCTTTTCCTAATAAGGTTTGAAGCGGCTTATCGCTTTTGACACCGCGAATTTGTTCAATTTCCGCACGCGTAATTGGTTGGCGGTATGCGATGATCGCTAACGTTTCAAGCGCAGCTTGTGATAACGATGACGTCGCTGGTGACTCAACAAGCTTTTGCAAATATGGCGCGCATTGTTTTTTCGTCACAAGCTGAAGCGTTCCTGCCATCTCAACGACCATAATGCCACGTTCTGCTGTTTCATACATATGCTTCAATTGTTGCACAAGCTCATATACACGTTCTTCTTGTATATCAAGCACATCAGCCATTTGTTTATACGTCAACCCTTCTTCCCCCACCGCAAACAATAACGCTTCCATAATCGCAAATTCATTCATACCAATCACCTTTTCGTCGAATGTATAAATCAGCAAAATTGTTTTCTTGTTCAACAATAATTTCGTTTCGTTTCATCAATTCAAGCAAAGCTAAAAACGTCACGACAATTTGCTCGCGATCGTCATACGGAAATAAATCGTAAAAGTTCATTCGCTCTCCATGTTTTAATATGTGTAAAATCTCTTCCATCCGTCGTCCGATCGGAATTTCTTGACGCGCTACTTTCGTATGAAGCGGCTTTTGTAATTTTTTCCGCCGCAACAATTTCGCAAGCGCCCCAAGCATATCGTACAAATCGACATCGAGCGCAAGCGGTGCACCGTTTGTCGCATAAGCGGTTAAATCGCTTGGTGGCTTCGTAAATAAGAGCGCTCGCTCTTCTTCTCGCTCGCGTAACTGTTTCGCCGCTTCTTTAAACTTTTTATACTCGATTAACTGTTGCATTAATTGCTCACGCGGGTCTTCTTCGATAAAAAATTCATCATCCTCAAGCGTTTCTTCATGTTTAGGCAACAACATTTTACTTTTCATTTCAATAAGCGTTGCCGCCATCACTAAATACTCGCTCGCTACATCAAGCTGCAATTGTTTCATCGCGTGAATGTAAGCCATATATTGCTCCGTAATTTGCGCGACAGGAATATCGTAAATATCAATTTCATACCGATGAATTAAATGTAGCAATAAATCAAGCGGCCCTTCAAATTGATCTAATTTTACATGATAATGCACATCGATCCCACCTTTGTTCATAACCAATAGTATAATATAAGTACGCATATGAAAAAAGGGGGCTTTCACTTGTATCCGAAGGCATATATCGAATATTTACTTCATTTTCACGCTACGCGTGACTATTTTGAATGCCATGAAGTGCTAGAAGAACATTGGAAACAAACAGGCGAACATGTATGGGTCGGCTTCATTCAGCTCGCGGTTGGGATGTATCATTATCGCCGAGGAAATATTGTCGGAGCCAAACGAATGTTTACAAAAGCAATGAACGCATGTCAAAGAGAAAAACAAACATACGAGGCGCTAGGTATACATGCAGAGCAGTTTCTATCTCTTATTCATACATATATGAATCGCATGGATCATGGACAACCGTATGAAAGCACTTGCTTGCCGATTATTGATGCTTCCTTGTTACATATATGTCAACAACAATGTGGGCAAAAAGGGCTCGTATGGGGAGAAAAAAGCGATATGACAAATGAATATCTCATTCATAAACATACATTGCGCGACCGAAGTGACGTCATTGCTGAACGCGAACGACAAAAACAAAAAAGACAGGGACGCTGATCCCTGTCATTGTTCGCATCTATCCAAAAATGGAGCGGTCATGTCATTGGCACATAACGACTTATTTGGATACAATTCTTTTAATGATTTCACCATTTGTTTTCCAATTCCTTGATGACGATGGGACGGATTGACGCTAATATGCTGCACCTCAACTGCATGTTCGCGCACAATTACGCCGACAATGCCAATAAAATCTTCGTCTTGCTTCCATAAAAACAGCTGCCAATCATCGTTTGTCTCATAGTTTTTCATCGTTTGTTGCAGCTGTTTTAAGTCTTTTTCATTGGGCATAAACGACAAAAGACCCATCGCAATTTTCTCATAGTTTTTTCGATAGCGAACTAGCATACGAATCCCTCATTATCGACAAGACTTATTGTTTACTCGCTATTGCTATTATAAACGGTCTTGTCGCTTTTTTAAACATTTTTTAAGAAAATGTGCGCATGACATTCGCCATTTCAATGGCGCTGAGCGCTGCTTCCCAACCTTTATTCCCGGCTTTTGTCCCAGCACGCTCAATCGCTTGTTCAATCGTATCTGTCGTCAACACACCAAAAATAACCGGAACGCCTGACGAAAGTGCCGCATGGGACGTTCCTTTCGCCACTTCATTACATACGTAATCGTAATGGCTTGTTGCTCCGCGAATCACAGCGCCAAGCGTAATAACTGCATCATATTTTTTCGACTCCGCCATTTTTTTCGCGACAAGCGGAATTTCAAACGCTCCCGGCACCCAAGCAACATCAACATGTTGTTCCTCTACTCCGTGGCGCTTTAATCCATCAAGCGCTCCGCTTAGCAATTTGCTTGTAATAAATTCATTAAATCGCGCAACAACGATTCCTACTTTTAACCCTGTTCCAACTAAATTTCCTTCATATACGTTCATCTCATTTTCCTCCTTAAAAGTGCAACATATGTCCTAGCTTTTCGTATTTTGTGCGCAAATAGCGCTCGTTATGGCGTTTGGCTGGCATTTGCAATGGAACGCGCTCAACGACTTCTAAGCCGTATCCTTTCAATCCGGTAATTTTGCGTGGATTGTTCGTCAATAAACGCATCTTTGCTACACCTAAATCTTTTAAAATTTGTGCACCAATGCCATAGTCGCGCAAGTCTGGCGCAAAGCCTAATTTTTCGTTCGCTTCTACCGTATCATAGCCTTGTTCTTGTAGTTTATAAGCACGCAATTTGTTTAATAGACCGATGCCGCGACCTTCTTGACGCATATATAGCAATACCCCGCGACCTTCTTCTTCGATTTGCGCTAATGCGGCATGAAGTTGCGGGCCACAATCGCAACGATGCGAGCCGAATACGTCACCTGTTAAACATTCAGAATGAACGCGCACGAGCACAGGTTCATCTGGGATGATTTCTCCTTTGACGATGGCGATATGTTCTTTTCCGTCTAACGTATTTGAATATCCGATCACTTTAAATTCGCCAAAATCGGTTGGCAACGTAATTTCGACTTCGCGTTTGACGAGCTTTTCTTTCCGATTGCGATAGGCGATTAAATCTTTAATCGTAATCATTTTCATCTCAAATTTTTCGGCGATTTGTTTCAAATCAGGTACACGCGCCATCGTTCCATCATCTTTTATAATTTCACAAATGACGCCTGCCGGCTTTGCTCCACAAAGACGCGCTAAATCAACAGCTGCTTCCGTATGTCCAGCGCGGCGCAATACCCCACCTTTTTTTGCGACAAGCGGAAAAATATGACCTGGTCGTTTAAAATCGCTTGCTTTTGCTTCTGGGTTCAGCATTTCTTGAATCGTCAACGAGCGTTCAAATGCGCTAATGCCTGTCGTTGTCGCTTTATGGTCAATACTGACGGTAAAAGCGGTCCCGTGCGCATCTGTATTATGATTGACCATTGGCGTTAAATCGAGTCGATCAGCTAGCTCTTCGGTAATCGGCACACATACGAGACCACGACCGTGTGTAATCATAAAGTTAATGACTTCCGGTGTCGCCTTTTCAGCAAGCGCTACAAAATCCCCTTCGTTTTCACGGTCTTCGTCATCGCAAACAATAATAATTTTTCCTTGCATTAAATCGTAAATGGCTTCTTCAATCGTATGAAACATCGCGCTCACTCCTTATATCCGTGCTCTTGCAAAAATTGCATCGTCAATCCTTCACGTTTACTGCTGACAAACTGTTCGACATATTTCCCAATGATGTCACATTCAATATTGACAACATCACCGACTTTTTTTTCTCCTAAAATCGTCGCTTCACGCGTATGCGGAATGAGCGAAATTGTAAACGTTCGATCCGTTAAACCGAAAATCGTCAAGCTTGTGCCGTCGACAGCAACAGAGCCTTTTAAAATCATATATTTACGCAAATGACTTGGCACTTCAATGTCATAATAAACAGCGTTTGCGACAGGTTGTTTACGAACGATGCGTCCGATGCCATCGACATGCCCCGAAACGAAGTGTCCACCAAAACGACCGTTTGCCGCCATCGCCCGCTCTAAATTTACTTTCGCTCCTACTGTAACCGTGCGAAGCGATGTTGCCCGGACCGTCTCAGGCATGACATCGACAGTAAAAAACCGATCGGTAAATGACGTCACGGTTAAACAAACGCCATTTACCGCAATGCTGTCACCGAGCTGTACGTCTTGTAACACTTTTTTTGCCTCGATCGTCAAGACGATCGCTTCCCCTGTTTGTTTCATTTGTCTAATTTTCCCAATTTCTTCAATAATTCCTGTAAACATGGCGATCATCCTTTAGCAACGATTTTTATATCTCGTCCGATCATTTGAACATGTTTCACTTGCAAGCGAAGCGCATCCATCATTCGTCCAAAACCTTCCCCACCAACAGCGGAAGGCGCTTCGTCCCCCCCAATCAATGTGGGAGCGATATACGCAATCACTTGCTGAACGGAACGGGAACGTAAAAAGCTGCCGTGCACATGTGCGCCACCTTCAACAAATACGGACATGACGTTGCGCTTACCAAGTTCAAGTAAAAGTGTTGGAACATCAATTTTATTTTCATTCATACGAATGATTTGTACACCTGCATGTTCATATGGCTTCATTTGTTGTTCTGTGACGTGATGGCCGACGACGATCCATGTTGGCGCCATTCGGTCTGTGACAACATTCGCATGAAGCGGTGTGCGCAAATGCGTATCGAGCACAATACGAATCGGTTGCTTCCCTTCATGACCAAAACGAACGGTTAAACTCGGATCGTCCGCTAAAATCGTGCCGACACCGACAACGATCGCATCGTGCATCCGTCGCTCGCGATGCACGTCACGCCGCGCATCTTCCGACGTAATCCATTTGCTTTCACCTGTTTTCGTTGCAATTTTTCCATCTAAACTCATCGCATACTTTAACGTCACATACGGTGTTTTCGTTGAAATATAATGAAAAAACATTTCGTTTAACGCATCCGCTTCTTCTTTCAACACTCCGACGGTGACATCAATTCCCGCTCGCCTTAATTTTTCAATGCCTTTTCCTGCAACGAGTGGATTTGGGTCCGTTGTCGCCACAACAACACGCTTCACCTTTTTTTCAATTAACAAATCGGCACAAGGAGGCGTCCTTCCATAATGACTGCACGGTTCAAGCGTCACATAAACAGTTGCTCCTTCCGCTTTCTCGCCCGCCATACGCAGCGCATGTACTTCTGCATGTGGCTCGCCTGCTTTTAAGTGTGCGCCAAAGCCGACAATTTCACCATGTTTTACAACAACTGCACCAACAAGCGGATTTGGTGACGTTTGTCCACGTGCCGATTCAGCTAATTGTAAGGCGAAACGCATATATCGTTCGTCCATATCGCACCACCTTTCCTTACAAGTAGGAAGTATAACAAAAACCCTAGGAACGACGTCCTAGGGCAAGATGTATGTAAAGATCGCCTTTTTTTGCATAGCAAAAATAACCCATCGCCAAACTTATTTTTCCAATAAGTGGCGTGAGTTTTCGGCAATCCTTCTCCCATCCAGACTATACTGTCGGCTCCGGAATCGCACCGGATCATGCCTTTAACGGCTCGCGGGCTGAGAAACATCCGTTTCATTACCGCCGGTCGGGATTTTCACCCTGCCCCGAAGGATGCGTTTATTCCATTTTTATTCATTATAGCACAATACAACGAAATGTCTATGATTTTGCAATAACTAGCCAATACACGGCTCCCCAAATCAAGCTAACAAACAAAAAGATGAAAAATAATACCCAGTTTTTTTTCATCGCTTCATCTTCCTTTTATTGTTCGTCCCACACTTTCACTTCTTTCATCACATCACCATTTTTCATCGCTTTGACAACGTCTATTCCAGCTGTCACTTGACCAAATACTGTATGTACACCGTCTAAATGTGGTTGTGGTTCATGACAAATAAAAAATTGACAGCTCCCTGTATTGCGGCCGCGATGCGCCATCGATATCGCACCTTCGATATGTTTATGTGGATTGTTGTCTGTTTCACACGGAATCGTATAACCTGCATCGCCTGTTCCATTTCCAATTGGGCAACCGCCTTGGCTCACAAATCCCTTAATGACGCGATGAAACGTCAATCCGTTATAAAATCCTTCATTTGCTAACCTTTCAAAATTCGCAACTGTTGTTGGCGCTTCATTCGGAAATAATTCAAATTGCACCTTTCCACCATTCTCCATTAAAATGTATCCTTTTTTCTTCATGAAACTTTTCCACCTTTCTATCGTAAAAACAAATGTAGCTTCATTTTACTATATTTCGCTTCTATGTTCACGCAAATGTTTGTACAATAGTACAGGAAGATGATGTTGAAGGAGGGTATGATTATGAGAAAGTGGTTTACGATATTTGTTTTATTATTGTTTATGATCCCGTCTGTTAGTTTAGCTGATGCGATTGAAGGGGATGTCATTATTACGCTCGGAGAAAATTTAACAGAACAGCAAAAGCAACAAATATTAAAAGAGATGAATGCACCAGAGAACGCGGAAATGATTACGGTCACAAATGCAGAAGAACATAAATATCTCGGTGGCATTATTCCGAAAGGACAAATTGGAACAAAGGCGATTTCGTCATCAAAAATTACAATTGGAGCACCAGGTTCGGGGTTGCAAGTTGAAACAAATAACATTAACTGGGTAACAAAAGAAATGTATATGAATGCACTCATTACTGCAGGGGTGAAAGATGCAGTCATTTATATTACCGCACCGTTTCCTGTATCAGGGACAGCTGCGTTAACAGGGTTAATGAAAGCGTACGAACTTTCATCAAATGAGGTCATTCCTGATGAAGTGAAAAAAGTAGCAAACGAAGAAATGGTAAAAACAGCGCAACTCGGCGAATCAATCGGAAACGATCAAGCGGTTGCGCTGCTTGCAAAAATTAAAGAAGAAATCGCCAAAAATCCACCAAAAACAGATGCGGATATGCGTACGCTGATTGAACGCATCGCTCAAGAGCTTGGCATTACGTTGACAGAAGACGAAATCAATAGCTTGCTTTCTTTATTCAATAAAATGAAAAACGTCAACATCAATTGGAATCAAGTAAACGAACAGCTTGCCCAAGCGAAAGACAAGCTATCGACCTTTTTACAAACTGAAGAAGGTCGAACGTTTATTCAACGCATCGTTGACATTTTACGCGAAATATGGAACGCCCTTCGCGGAGCATTTGGCGCATAAAAATAACCGAGGTTGTCGCCTCGGTTATTTTTTCACTTTCGTTCTTAATGGTAAGTCAAGACGAATTAAATCTTCATACGTTTCACGTTTTACGACAAGCGTTGCCTCGCCATCTTCAACAAATACGACAGCTGGACGCGGAATGCGGTTGTAGTTATTTGCCATCGCATAGCCGTAAGCACCGGTACAAAAAACAGCTAAATAGTCGCCCGGTCGTGCCTTCGGAAGCGGCAAGTCCCAGATAAGCATGTCTCCTGATTCACAACATTTCCCAGCGATCGCTACCACTTCTTCACAATGTTCATGCATGCGGTTAGCCAATACCGCTTCATATTTCGCTTCATATAGCGCCGGACGAATGTTGTCGCTCATTCCCCCATCTACCGCAACGTATTGGCGAACGTTTGGCACTTCTTTACGAGAACCGACCGTATAAATGGTTGTTCCAGCATCACCGACAAGCGAACGACCCGGCTCAATCCAAATTTCTGGGAATGGTAGATGAAACAATGTCACATTTCTTTTCACTTCTTCAATAATTTGTGCCACGTATTGTTCAGGTGCGAGCGGGTCATCTTCTTTCGTGTATCGAATGCCAAAACCGCCACCAAGATTGACAACTTGTGCAGTAAAATGATACGTATCACGCCATACAGCAAGTTTTTCAAATAATTTCTCTGTCGCAAGCACAAAACCTGTCGCATCGAAAATTTGCGAGCCAATGTGACAATGAATGCCGAGTACATGGACATGTGGGGAAGCGAGAGCACGTTGCAACGCTTCATCTGCTTGTCCGTTATGCAAATCAAATCCGAACTTTGAATCTTCTTGACCTGTTAAAATATAGTCGTGTGTATGTGCTTCAATTCCAGGTGTGACACGTAATAAAATCGGCATCGTATATTTATGAGTGTGACAAAGCTGTTGTAGCATCTCTAACTCATAAAAATTATCGACGACGATGCAGCCGATTTTCGCTTCAATTGCCATTTGCAATTCTTCTTTACTTTTATTGTTGCCGTGAAAATGAATACGTTCTGCTGGAAAATTCGCAGCTAATGCCGTATATAGCTCCCCACCAGAAACAACATCAAGCGACAAACCTTCTTGTTCCATTAATTGCACGATTGCCATCGTCGAAAATGCTTTGCTTGCATAAGCGACTTGTGCGCGCACACCGTGTTGATCAAACATTCGTTTAAACGCACGCGCGCGTTCTCGAATAAGGGCAACATCGTAAATATAAAGCGGTGTTCCATATGTGCGAGCTAATTCAATGGTATCGACGCCACCAATTTCTAAATGACCCCGTTCGTTTATTTCCATCGTTCCGTGCATAATTATACATTCCCCCTGATGATTCCGAAATAATTAAAGAAAACGTACCATAAATCTTGGTACGTTTCAACCTTTTTATGTTGGCTGCTTTTGCTTATTTTGTGGATGCACAATGCTTGGCCGAATCGATGAACCAGCTACAGATCGCCGCACGATAATTTGCATAAATGCCCCTGGATCGAATGGAATAAACGGCCATAAATATGGAGTATTTAACGAGCGGATGTTTGCAAGGAAAAGTAAAAACACCGTAACGCCAATCATAAACCCAGGAACACCGAACAAAGCAATAACAACTAAGAATAAAAGACGAAAAATTTTATTTGCAATGCTTAATTCATAGCTCGGTGTCGCAAAAGAACCGATCGCAGCGATAGATACATATAAAATCACTTCTGGCACAAATAGCCCAACGTCAATGGCAATTTGTCCAATTAATGCAGCTGCAATTAAGCCCATTGCTGTGGACAGCGGTGTTGGAGTATGAATTGCAGCCATACGTAAAAACTCAATACCAATATCAGCAATGAGAAGTTGCACAAAAATCGGAATGTTTGTTTTTTCATTTGGACCAATATATGCTAATTTCTCAGGTAATAACGATGGGTCAAGAACAAATAAAAACCAAAGAGGAAGTAAAAAAAGTGAAGCAAAAATACCTAAAAATCTTACCCAACGCACAAACGTCCCCACAGCTGGCGATTGCCGATATTCTTCTGCATGTTGAACGTGATGGAAATACGTCGTTGGTGTAATAATGACGCTTGGCGACGTATCAACCATAATAATGACATGCCCTTCTAACAAATGAGTGGCCGCGACGTCAGGTCTCTCTGTATAACGAACGAGCGGGTATGGATTGTATCCTTGTTTCACTAAAAATTCTTCAATCGTTTTATCTGCCATCGTTAACCCATCAATTTGAATTTCGTTTAATTCCTTCTTAATGAGTTCAACAAGCCCCGGATCGGCCACGTCTTGAATATATGCGATACAAATGTCCGTTTTTGACCGCTCACCGACTTGCATCATTTCAAAGCGAAGCCGCTCATCACGAATGCGTCGACGCGTAAGGGCCGTATTAACGACAATATTTTCAACATAACCATCGCGCGCCCCGCGCACCACTTTTTCTGTATCCGGTTCCTCAGGCGAGCGACCTGGATAACTGCGCACATCGACAGCAAACGCTTCCGTCTCTCCATCAATAAACAATAAAATGAGACCGGTTAACAAAAAGTCAACCGCTTCATCTAAACTTTTTACAGGATTTACTTGTTGGTGAACGAGACGATTTTCGATAATTTCAAGTAACTTAGTCGGCTGACGCTCACGATCGTTTATTTGAATGAGCATTTCAAGCAGCTCAATAATATATTGCGTATCACAAAGACCGTTGCAATAATATAAGTGGACATCTGTTTTTAAAATGTGTAGCTTGCGCACACCTAAATCGAAGCTCGTTCCGACCCCGATCACATCTTTGAAAAACTGTTCGTTTTCATTCAGCTTCGGAGAAATCGGTGTGTAACTTTCTGTTTTCATTATGTTTGCTCCTTTCGAGAATATATTCAATCGCTTTGCGAGTAATCCGACAACCGCTACGAATGTCATCCCGACGTCTCATCTTTCCGATATCGCCAATTCCGACGATGATCGGTATCGATAATTGATCTAAACAATATACCGTATCTCCATTAATTCGACCGATCTCCCATTCCGGAATACCTTCTTTATCGACACCGTATGTTGTCAAATTTCCATCATAATCGACACAAATATCGACTTTTGTCCATTCTTGATTGTTCGTATCAGACGCAACCGCAACCGCTCCGAGCACATCAATTTGTTCATGTGTCGCAACATAGCGAAGCGCTTGTTCACCTGCTCCTTCGCCGATAATGCCGCTATCATCAAACATGACAAAAACAGGATCATATGGCGTCTGTAAAATAAGATCAACAAGTTGTTTCCCCGTTAACCGCGATGGATTGCCTTGCGATTGGCTAATACAGCGCGCGCCAAGTTGTTTCGCTAACCATTCAAGCGCACGTCGCACATGCTCATCTCCATCTGTCACTAAAATAACTTTCCTTTTTTTCATTCGATCCTTCCTCTCGGTCTACAAACGATAGCGGTCATCCGCGCGACGAAAATCGGAAATGAAATGAAAAAGATGACATTTGTAAAGTCCCCCGTTTTTACCGCTTGTATACAAGAAGCACCAACATGGACAAGCGTCATCTCGATCCCAGCATGCGCAAATGACTGAATGGGACGGTATACACCGATCGATTCGGTCACCATACCGATAAATACAAATATCGTCATAACGTGAATAAACGACCACTTTCTCAACAACAACTGTCCGATTAGCGCCAATGTACCCCCGATGACAAATGTACATACGTACGTTTCCATCCTTACGTCACCGCTTCGATTGCAATCGCATGAGCGATCGCTGGAATGCTTTGGTTTTGTTTCACCATTGTACTATTAAATAACGCTCCTGTCGCCACAACGAGCATCGTCTTTATTTTTTTCTCTCTCATTTTCTCAAAAAAATAACTATACGTCACAACGGCACAACATGCACATCCACTCCCGCCTGCAAATGCTTGTTGTTCTGCATCGTAAATGAGCACGCCGCAATCGTTATATCGCTCGCTTATATTCATGTTGGCATCATGACATAACGACTTGAGTTCGCTGCTTCCGACTTTTCCTAAATCTCCTGTGACAATAACATCATACGCTTCAAACGAAAGCTCACAGTCCGTCAAATGTTGTCTAATCGTTGCAAACGCCGCCGGTGCCATCGCTCGTCCCATATCGAGTGGATCGGTCACCCCGCTATCAATGACCCGTCCGATCGTTGCGGCGCGAATGCGAAAAGGGGAACGTATCGTACTTAGTAGTGCTGCCGCTCCCCCTGTCACAGTCCACGATGCACTTTCCCCTTTTTGAACACCGATTGTCGTCGGGAAACGAAACTGGCGTTCAGCCGCACCGTAGTGACTGCTTGTTGCAACTAATACACGATGGGCAAATGCACCGTCAATAAACGTGCTAGCTACAAGCATCGCTTCCGTAATCGTTGAGCAAGCGCTAAATACGCCTAAAAAGGGAAGGTCTAATTCACTTGCAACATAATTTGCAGTGACCGTTTGATTCAGTAAATCCCCTGCGATAAATAAATCAACATTTTTCGTTTGTACGTTTCCTTTCGTTAAACAAAATGTAACCGCTTCTTTCATAAGCCGACGTTCAGCTAGCTCCCAGCTTTGTTCACCACAATATAAATCATCGTATGCGCGATCAAATGATGAACCGAGCGGACCTTCACCCTCTTTTGGTCCGACGACAGTGCCAACTGATTCAATATAAATGTTTTTATCAAACACAATCGTTTGTGCTCCTACTTTTTTCATCTAAGTCCCCCTCATAAAAACAATGCTGCAACATATGATGCTACAATTAGCGTGACAATGATGCTCCCTCCAACAGAAAGCATATGCTCTGTTGCTCCTTCATTGCGATACTCAAGGGCACTAGCACTCCATATGTTTGCTAAACTCATCATCGGCACGATCATTCCCGCCCCTGCAAATTGCGTCAATCGGCGATACAATCGGGTCGGTGTAAATATTGCAGCACATACTATAAATGTACCGTTCATCCAGCGAATTGCTTCTGCTTCATTCATATGAAACCATATGCTGTACATATCATGAAGCGCTTGTCCAACTACCGCAATGAGTCCTCCGAACAAAAATGCTTTTCCCATCTGTTTCCTCCTATCGATTTACGAAATATATCCAATGAAACAAAGAACCTGCTACTTTGCCAAACACCATTGCCATAAGTAAAACGACAATTTGTTCATCAATGCCGAGCCGTTTAGCTAAAATCGGGAAAACATTTAATACTTCCGTTAATGCTGCGGCAAGCATGCCGACAAATACACCGCTAAACAGCCCAATACCGCTTGCCAAAATAGGTGGAAAAGAAAAAAGAGGATCGCGCAAGCTCACCCAACTGCTTACGACCGCACCGAGTACAACTCCCCATTCATACGTCGCGATCCATTTCATCGTTTTTGTGAGCTGCGTTAAGCGCGGAATGACGCCAAGCACAGTTAAAAATGCGACAAAGCCTGAGCCGACAGCTAATCCTCCCGCCAATCCGACAAATGCCACAACGAATTCACGAATCATCGTCTATTCGCCTCATTGCTTCTTTATTTTCATGCATAATGACATATTGATCGAGCGACTGTTGATACTGAAACATTTCAACTTCAAGTGGGCTCGGCTCTTCGTTAATGCGTTTTTTAAAGAAATGGTTAAAGAACAAAATCATGCCAATACCAAGCCCAAGTGAATACGGAATTTGAAACCATAATGGTTTTTCTACGTCCTTTCCTGTAATGACCCGATATAACCGTTGCTGTACTTGCTGCATGCTTACATCTTCATGAAAGTTCATAATCGCAAGCCCCGATCCGATAAATAAAAGAAGCCAGACGATTGGAACGTACAAATACCCCCATCTTTTTTTTTCATAAACGACTTCAACGATTGTTTGCGATGGTCCGAGTGATTGAATATCATCATGTGGCGCAACGGCCATTAATGCTTTCATCACATGCATCACATCAATAATAACAATGTTTCGATCTTTTTTTTGTACGGTATAAACCGGGGTTTGCACAATTTCGTCGATTCGTTTGTTGGCGACGACTTGCGCCACATCCCCTACTCGAATCGTTGCATTCGGTTGCACTTGTATACGATGACGCATTTTAAAAAAAATGGTTTCTTTCATTATCGACACCTTGCTTCCATCATTGTATTCGTAGTATGACATATGACCGTTCTCTATATGCATAAGAAAAGCCCGAACAGACTTATTCATCCATTCGGGCTTTCATTTGTTGCAATATTTTTTTCTCTAAACGAGACACTTGCACTTGAGAGATGCCTAATCTAGCTGCCACTTCTGATTGTGTTTGATCTTTATAATAACGCAAATAAACGATGAGCCGTTCCCGTTCATCTAGCTCTTCCATTGCCTTTTTTAACGCAATTTTGTCAAACCAAACGTCTTGCTCGTCTGCAATTTGATCGAGCAGCGTAATCGGATCCCCATCGTTTTCATATACCGTTTCATGAATGGACGTCGGTGAACGAACCGCTTCTTGGGCTAGTACAACATCCTCCGGTGAAATTTGCAAAAACTGTGCGATTTCATTCACCGTTGGAACGCGACCGTTTTGTTTCGCTAATTCGTCTTTTGCTTTTCTAATTTTATTGCCAATTTCTTTTAGTGAACGACTCACTTTTACCGATCCGTCATCGCGAATGAATCGTTGAATTTCCCCAAGAATCATCGGTACCGCATACGTTGAAAACTTGACATCGTAAGATAAATCAAACTTATCGACCGACTTCATTAAACCGATACAACCGATTTGAAACAAATCTTCAGGCTCATATCCGCGGTTTAAAAACCGCTGCACAACCGACCAGACAAGCCGCATGTTTTTTTCGATCATCTCATCGCGCGCCTGCTGATCACCTTGCTGGCTCCTCCGAATCAACTCTTTCATTTCATGGTCTTTGACAGCTTGTACCTCGACATCCATAGGCACGTCTCCCTTAATTACATAGCGCTTTACTTTTCGTTAGATGCTTAATCAACTCCACAGTCGTTCCTTCATTCACTTTTGAGTAAATGTTTACTTCATCCATAAAGTTTTCCATAATCGTAAATCCCATACCGGAACGCTCGAGCTCTGGCTTCGTCGTAAATAACGGCTGTCGAGCTTCCTCCACGTTTTCGATCCCTTTTCCATGATCGCGGATCGTTAAATGGACCGTATGCCCTTCAATAATGACAGAAATATAGACGACGCCGTTTGGATCATTTTCATAGCCATGAATAATCGCATTCGTTACAGCTTCGGATACGACCGTTTTAATTTCCGTGAGCTCATCGAGCGTCGGATCGAGTTGTGCAACAAACGCTGCAACTGTCACGCGGGCAAACGATTCATTTTGGCTGAGGGCGGAAAATTGAAGGTGCATTTCATTTCTCATTTACGCCACCCCCAACGTTTGTAATGCATATTGTTCATTTACTTCTAAACGAATGATTTTAAACAACCCTGACATATCAAACAAACGCTTAATTGACGGAGAAACGGAGCAGACGACCATCTCTCCACCCATGCGTTGAATTTGCTTATATCTTCCTAAAATGACACCTAATCCTGAACTATCCATAAACGTTAGCTCATTTAAGTTTAAAACGATCGCTTTTATTCGCTCTCGCTCTAATACATCCGTCATTTCTGCGCGCAACTGTTCCGCCGTGTGATGATCTAGCTCGCCAGCTAATCGCACGAGCAATACGTGTTGTTTCACTTCCAACTGAATCGATAAACTCACAATCATTTCCTCCTTATCCGTTTAGGTTAAGGAAGAATTCGATTTGTTTATGCGTCAATCCTTCTTCCCGACAAAACTAGTCGCCATTCGTCTCGTTTCGTCAAGATGTGCGTGAGAACGAGCGAAACATTCGTTTAAACAATTCCCACATATTTGCTTCTTCTACTGTCTCTTTCGCTACTAAAGGACTTTTCGCGATAACCGCTCCATCTTTTTTTATAACGAGCGTACCGAGCACATCTCCTTTTTTCACGGGAGCTTTCACTTTCTCATTTAGTTTCCATTTCGTTTGTACTGCTTCAGATTTTTCTCCTTTCTTCAATAGGACAGAAATCGGTTCAGATGTCACGGCAGCGACTGCCTTTTTCTTTCCTTTGCTGACAGGAAGCATTGCAATTGTTTCACCTTTTTTATAAAGCGGCTTCGTTTCGTAATGACTAAATGCATAATCTAACATTTTTGTAATTTGTGCGTTTCTCGCCTTTGGCGTTGGCGCTCCAAACACGACAGCAATAACCCGCATATTCCCTTTTTTCGCCGTCGCTGTTAAACAGTATTTTGCTTCGCTCGTATAGCCTGTTTTTAATCCGTCCACGCCGGGATAAAATTTCACAAGCCGATTTGTATTGACGAGCCAAAATTTTTTATGTGTATGTTCTCGTAAATAGTCTTCATACATGCCTGTATATTTTGTAATTAAATCGTATTTTAGTAGCTCTTTTGCCATCACCGCCATATCATATGCAGTGCTATAATGATTTCTCGCTGGTAAACCTGTCGTATTTTCGAATGCCGTATGCTTGAGTCCAAGCTGTCTTGCTTTTTCGTTCATCATATGGACGAACGCTTCTTCTGATCCTGCAATTCGTTCTGCTAATGCCACGGAGGCATCATTCCCTGATCCGATCGCAACACCTTTTAGTAAATCGTCAACTGTCATTTCTTCTCCTGGTTCAAGAAAAATTTGCGACCCGCCCATCGATGCGGCATATTCACTCGCACGTACCCGTTCATCTAACTTCAACTTTCCTTGATCAATCGCTTCCATAACGAGAAGCATCGTCATAATTTTTGTCATGCTCGCAGGTGGAAGCGGCTCATGGGCATTTTTTTCATACAAAATCGCCCCTGTATCGCGTTCAATTAAAATAGCAGATCGCGCTTCAGTTGCTAATTCAACTTTCGGTTGTTCCGCATGCACGGATACGATCGGAATAAATAATAACGCGATGGCAAGTACATAAAAAAATCGCTTCATCTCCAACCCTCCATTTCTTTATACTTGCCATCTTTTCCATTTTTTATTTTTTATATACATAAAAAACCTGAAGGAATGGATCCTTCAGGTTACGAAATTTTATCGTAAATTAACGTCGGCGCTTGAACAGGTGTTGCTGAAATACGAATGTTTTCATATAGTTTTTGTTTTACATCATCAATTTGTTCGCGGTTGCTATAAATCGTAACGAGCGATTCCCCTTTTTTCACCGCATCACCAACTTTTTTCCGAAGCACTAAACCGACGGCTAAATCAATTGTCGATTCTTTCGTCGCGCGTCCGGCACCGAGCCACATCGCTGCTGTTCCGACCGCATCCGCGACAATTTCTGATACGTATCCATCTTCTTTTGCTTCAAGTTCAATGACATATTTTGCTTGTGGCAATTTGCTCGGATCATCGACAACAGACGCATCGCCACCTTGCGCAGCTAAAAACGTTTTAAACGTCTCAAGCGCAGAGCCGTCTTTCATTGCTTCCTCTAACATATGGCGAGCTTCTTCAAGCGAAGATGCTTTTTTAGCTAAATATACCATGTGGCTTCCAAGCACTAAGCAAAGCTCTTGTAAGTCTTCTGGACCTTCACCTTTTAACGTATCGATCGCTTCTTTCACTTCAAGCGCATTTCCGATTGCGTATCCGAGCGGTTGACTCATATCAGAAATAATTGCCATCGTTTTCCGTCCGACGCGGTTTCCGATATCAACCATCGCTCTTGCTAACGCTTTCGCATCGTTTAAATCTTTCATAAACGCGCCCGCACCTGTTTTTACGTCTAACACGATCGCATCTGCCCCTGCGGCAATTTTTTTGCTCATAATCGATGAAGCAATTAACGGAATGCTGTTGACCGTTGCCGTCACATCGCGAAGTGCATACAGTTTTTTATCAGCTGGCGTTAAGTTCCCAGACTGACCAACAACGGCAATTTTATTTTTATTGACAAGTTTAATAAATTCGTCGTTGCTAATTTCAACGTGAAATCCTGGCACAGATTCTAATTTATCAATTGTTCCCCCTGTATGCCCAAGTCCGCGCCCAGACATTTTCGCAACCGGTACACCAACGGAGGCAACAAGAGGCCCGAGCACTAACGTTGTTGTATCGCCTACCCCGCCTGTTGAATGTTTATCCACTTTTACTCCTTCAATTTTTGAAAGATCAATCGTATCGCCCGAATGCACCATCGCCATCGTCAATTCCGCTGTTTCTTCTTCGTTCATGCCGCGAAAGAAAATCGCCATCGCTAACGCGCTCATTTGATAGTCTGGAATGTCGCCTTTTGTATAACCCTCAATAATAAAATGAATTTCTTCTTTCGTTAATGCGTGGCCGTCACGTTTTTTCTCAATTAAATCGACCATTCTCATCGTCATTCACCTTCTCGTTTATTTTTTCGCCATATTGCGCACGATCGCTTTTACAAATTGTAAAAAGTCCACTTTTACTTTTTCTGTCGTTTCAATCACTTCATCATGTGTCAGCGGCTGATCTAAAATACCGGCAGCCATATTGGAAATGCACGAAATACCGAGCACTTCTATGCCAGCATGACGAGCAACAATCACTTCAGGAACAGTGGACATACCGACTGCATCGCCGCCCATCACGCGAATCATACGAATTTCTGCTGGTGTTTCGTATGCTGGACCTGTATTGGCGACATATACCCCTTCACGCACGCGTAAACCAATTTCGTTGGCAACATCTTTCGCGAGTTGGCGAAGCCGTTTGCTATATGCTTCCGACATGTCTGGGAAGCGCACACCAAGTGCAGAATCATTCGGACCGATAAGCGGATTGCCACCCATATTATTAATATGGTCTGAAATAATCATTAAATCTCCTGGTTCGAACGATTCATTCACACCGCCTGCTGCATTTGTGACAATAAGCTGCCCCACACCGAGCGCTTTCATCACACGTACAGGGAACGTTACTTTATCGAAGCTGTATCCTTCATAATAATGGAAACGACCTTGCATAACGACAACTGTCGCCCCTTCTAACTGGCCGTATACAAGCTGACCGGCGTGCCCTTCAACTGTCGATACAGGGAAATTTGGAATGTCGCTGTATGGAATTTTAATGGCTTGTTCAATTTCATCTGCCAACACACCTAAACCAGAGCCAAGAATTAAGCCGATTTGCGGTGAAGTTGGAAACTTTTCTTTTAAAAATTGCGCCGCTTGCTCAATGGCTGCTCGATTCATACTTTCACGCTCCTTATTTCAACTCATGTAAAAAGCTTGTTCCGTATTTCGGCATCGCCACACCGAAGTTTTCTGCAATCGTTGCACCAACGTCTGCAAACGTTTCACGCAATGGAAGTTGTTCTCCTCCGTTCATGCTTGGGCTATAGACGAGAAGTGGTACATATTCGCGCGTATGGTCGGTTCCGTGATGAACAGGGTCGTTTCCATGATCGGCTGTAATAATTAATAAATCGTCATCTTTTAAACGTTCAAACACTTCTGGCAGACGTGCATCAAATTGTTCTAACGCATCGCCATATCCTTTTGGATCGCGGCGATGACCGTATAATGCATCAAAATCAACAAGATTTACGAAACTTAATCCTGTAAAATCCATGTGTAGCGTATCGACTAATTTGTCCATGCCGTCCATGTTCGATTTTGTGCGCAACGTTTGTGTCACACCTTCGTTATCGTAAATGTCAGCAATTTTTCCGATCGCGATTACTTCGTATCCAGCATCTTGCAGCTCGTTCATAACCGTCCGTCCAAACGGCTTTAACGCATAATCATGACGATTCGCGGTCCGTTGGAAGTTGCCCGGTGTGCCGATGAATGGTCGAGCAATGACGCGACCGACCATATATTTTTCATCAAGCGTTAGCTCACGTGCAATTTTACAAATGCGATATAGTTCTTCTAACGGAATGACTTCTTCATGCGCAGCAATTTGCAATACGGAATCGGCTGATGTATACACAATAAGTGCACCTGTTTCCATATGTTCAAGACCAAGTTCATCAATAATCGCTGTGCCGCTTGCAGGTTTATTTCCGATCACTTTTCTTCCTGTGCGTTTCTCTAACTCCTCAATTAACTCTTTCGGGAATCCGTCTGGAAACACTTGAAACGGTGTATCAATGCGAAGCCCCATTAACTCCCAATGTCCTGTCATCGTATCTTTCCCAGCAGACGCTTCTTGCATTTTCGTGAAATACGCAAGTGGTTTTTCCGCTTTTGGAACACCTTTAATTTCACGAATATTGCTCAAACCTAGCTTTGCCATGTTCGGCATATGCAAGCCTCCGCGATGTTCGGCAATATGCCCAAGCGTATCCGCACCTTTATCGTTATATTTTTCGGCATCTGGCGCTTCGCCAATTCCGACCGAGTCCATTACAATCAAAAATACACGTTTATATGTAGGATTCACCTTTTTACCCCCTTATTCGCTTCATTCGCTTCATAGCATACCCACTACAAAGCAAAATCACGCATCGTTCATATTTGTCAGAAGTCTGACAACTAAATTATAAAACGTTTTCATAATGAATTGCAACAAAAAAACTGTGACAAATCATCGTCACAGTCATGCACGCGGATGAAATTGCTTGTACACATCTTTTAATCGTGTTTTTGTTACGTGCGTATAAATTTGCGTCGTCGAAATATCAGCATGTCCGAGCATTTCTTGGACGGCCCGTAAATCTGCCCCATTTTCCAATAAATGCGTCGCAAACGAGTGACGCAACGTATGAGGGGTTAATTGTTTTTGAATGTTTGCTTCTTTGGCGAGTCTTTTTAAAATTTTCCAGCACCCTTGTCTCGTTAACCGTTCACCGTGATGATTTAAAAACAGCGCATCTGTCGTTCCTTTTTTTCTTCGTAACAGCTCTGGTCGACCCTG
Organism: Anoxybacillus sp. TBDG-1; assembly: GCF_054815885.1. NCBI lineage: Bacteria > Bacillati > Bacillota > Bacilli > Caryophanales > Anoxybacillaceae > Anoxybacillus > Anoxybacillus sp. TBDG-1. The sequence goes on along the minus strand of NZ_JBTZSY010000027.1, from coordinate 5,769 downwards.
CTCTATATATCGTTTTAACGCGTCTGTCGCCATTTTTCCAATCGGGACGATCCGTTCTTTCCTTCCCTTTCCGTAACAACGAATGAATCCCATCGTCAAATGAACGTCAAATACGTTTAATTGAATGAGCTCGCTCACCCGAATACCTGTCGCATATAACAATTCTAACATCGCCTTATCCCGAATGCTAAACGGTGTGTTTTGCTTCGGTGCTTCGAGTAAAGCCTCGACTTCCGCCATCGACAACACATTCGGCAATTTTCTTGGCAGTTGCGGTGTTTCAATATGAACAGTCGGATCTTGATTAACCGCTTTTTCACGCAATAAAAATTGATGAAACGATCGAACTGACGCTAAATGGCGCGCGATCGTTTTCGGCGAACTTCCTTTTTCTTTTAAAAACTTTAAAAATTGCATAATATGAAAACGGGCGACATCATTCCAACGACATAGTTGTTCGACTTTTTGTAAATATTGGACATATTTTTTTAAATCACGTTCGTACGATACGATCGTGTTATGAGCCAAGTTTCGCTCAACAATTAAATAATGAATAAAATCTTTTACTTGATCTTCCACATGCATCCTACTCCCCGTTTTGATAGAAAAGCAATAGCCGATCGAGCCAATGTATTTGTAGACGCTCTCCCGTTGAAACTTTTATAGCTGATCCCATCGGCTCATCGTAACGACGGTAATAGTTATATTCCTCACTCATCCATACAATACTATAATAAAATAAAATCGTACATCCCGTAAACAAAAGAAACACCTTTAACACGTCCAACATTCTTCTCATGGCATACCTCCGTCAACTGTCATATAGTAAGAGGATATGCCCGTTTCATTGCATTTTATACACAAATGAAAAAACCTTTTCATAGACGAAAAGGTTTACTGTTGTTCATGCTTGTCTTGACAACGATGACAAATGCCGTGAAATGTTAAACGATGATCTTTAATTTTAAAATTCCAATCTCGTTCTACAATTGCCTCAACATCTTCTAATAAATCTTCTTGAATTTCATCGACCGCCCCACATTCAATACACACTAAATGATGGTGAAAATGCGCCGCACCTTCTTTACGAAGATCGTAGCGGGAAACGCCATCCCCGAAGTTAATTTTATCGACAATTTTTAATTCTGTTAATAACTCCAACGTGCGATATACTGTAGCTAACCCAATTTCAGGTGCTTTTTCTTTCACGAGGAGGTACACATCTTCCGCGCTTAAATGATCTTCTTCATGTTCAAGCAACACACGTACTGTCGCTTCCCGTTGCGGCGTTAATTTATAGCTTGCTGCATGCAATTGTTTTTTAATTCGTTCAAGGCGACCTTCCATTGTTATTCCCTCCCTCGTTACTCATTCTCATTATAACAAAAGAAAGGAACGTGTCAAAATAAAATGATTATAAACTAATAAATAAAATGATTATTAAATAATAATTATTTTTCTATTAATTCAACAACCTCTTTCATAAGTAACGGGGATACGTATGCTTCAAGTGAAGATGCAAACGCTAAAGCGATACTAAACGACAACATGACAAACGTATAACGAAGCATGGCACGAAAAATCGGTTCGTGCGTTCGTTTCACAAATTGATGACGAATCATTTTTAATGAAAACGAAATGGATACAGCTGCCATCATAATAAAAATTGGAACGAGAATAATATTTTGTGGGACGACAGATACGAAAGCTAACAAAAATCCGTTCCACCCCATTTGATTAACAAGAAAGCCAACGGTAAAACCGACAACGAGTCCTTTTAAAAATAATAAAATTAAAATAAGTGGCAATCCAACGAGTGACATTGCTAAAATCCACATTAAACCAATATATTTTAAATTTTGTAAAAAACTTTCTTTCCACACATCATGTGGGCTTGCGATATTTCCTGAAGAAACTTGTCCAAAAAAATTCGTTAAATAATAATATAAGTCTTCTTTTTGACTAAAACTTAAGCTATTGACGACAATCGCGCCAAAAATAATGCCCATCACAAAAAGAACGATGGTAAATACATATGTCGTGTAATGCTCTTGCACGTGTTGTCCCCATGCTGTCATCCATGATCGCTTTCTCATCGCTCCATCCCCCTACACGTTCTGTTACTACATTGTATGGGAAAAGGGGCGCAATATGACAAAAAGCGGTCACACAGACCGCTTTTACGCATACAATTGCCAATATAAAATCGCATAAATCGTTTTTGCATCGTAAATTTGCCCTTCTTTAACCATGTTGAGCGCTTCTTCTAACGTCACTTCAAGCACGTCGACAAACTCGTCATCATCAAGCATTTGCTTTTCGCTTTTTTTCGTTAGTCCTTTCGCAAGAAATATATGTACTAATTCATCCGCAAAACCCGGTGACGTGTAAAAAGAGTGAAGCGGCTCCATGTTCTCGCATACGTATCCCGTTTCTTCCTCGAGTTCACGTTTCGCTGTTTCAAGCGGTGCTTCCCCTTTTTCAAGCTTTCCTGCTGGAATTTCAACAAGCACTCGCTCTAACGCTTTCCGATATTGACGAACAAGCACGATTTTATTTTCTTCCGTGATCGCAAGTACCGCAACTGCCCCAGGATGTTTTACAACTTCTCGCTTGCTCGTTTCTCCGTTTGGCAACAACACATCTTCAACATATACATCAATCACTTTTCCCGAAAAAATGCGTTGCTTACTGATCGTTTTTTCATATAAATGATCCATTGTTTCACCACCATTTTATCGTCTCACATTGATTGTACTACATACTTAAAGACAAATGGGAAACTTATTCGATATAATGAGGAAAAAGAGGTGGTCACATGAAGAAACGAAAACTCGGACATTCAAACTTATACGTGAGCGAAATTGGGTTTGGCTGCATGTCGCTTGGTACGTCGGAAAGCGATGCGATTCGCATCATCCATGAAGCGATAGACAAAGGAGTGAACTACTTTGATACAGCCGATTTATATGATCGTGGCTTAAATGAAGAAATCGTTGGTAAAGCATTAAAAAACAAGCGACACGATGTCATCGTTGCAACGAAAGTAGGGAATCGTTGGACGGAAAAAGGAGACGGTTGGACATGGGATCCGTCAAAAGCATACATCAAAGAAGCTGTGAAACATAGCTTACGACGGTTACAAACCGATTATATTGATGTATATCAATTACACGGCGGAACGATTGATGATCCGATCGATGAAACAATTGAGGCGTTTGAAGAGTTGCAACAAGAAGGCGTTATCCGTTATTACGGCATCTCCTCTATGCGTCCAAATGTCATTCGCGAATACGTCAAACGCTCGCGCATCGTTTCTGTAATGATGCCGTATAGTTTGCTCGATCGCCGCGCTGAAGAATGGTTTCCGCTTTTAAAGCAACATCACATTAGCGTCATTGCGCGCGGACCGCTTGCGAAAGGATTATTAACTGAACGCCCCATTGAACGAGCAAGCGAGGAAACGAAACAAAACGGCTATGCCGATTATTCGTTCGCTGAATTAGTTACACTTATTCCTAAATTAAAAGCCGTTGCTCCAAATGAAACGCTAACGGCGATTGCTCTTCGCTTTTGTTTAGCTCATGATGTGGTTGCAACGGTCATTCCAGGCGCAAGCCGATTAACACAGCTCATCGAAAACGTCGCTGCCCAATCGGTGACGTTAAACGATGAGCAAATAGCTATATTAAAACAACTAACAAAACAAACGATTTTTACTGCTCATCGATAACCGAGGTTCGAACCTCGGTTATTTAAATTTTCGCCAATCTAAATCGCTTTCTTCTAACCACTCCGCAAACGTTTTGTTTTTTTCGCGCTTGCGAGCCTCTTCTTTTCGTTTCTCTTCCTCTTCTTCTCTTCTTTTTTGTTCTTTTTCTTGCAGCTGCTTTTGTTTTTGCTTTAACTGTTCGATCAGTTGCTCATTTAGTCGATCTTTTAGCATAAACATCCCCTTCTTTTTTCAAACTAACTGTGAACAAACATAAAGGAGTGAACTGTCATGACAAAAAATAAAAGCCAAAAAGGAAAGCCGACAGCCGATCCCGTTCGTCCTGTGATTGCAAAGGAAGAATTAGAAAAAGCGATTCATCCGACAAAGCGTCAAAACTCTCCGCAATAGAAAGGGGGATTCGTCCCCCTACAAAATATCTGTAATATGTGGCATATGTTGCTCAATCCAGGCAAGTGCTTCATCTAACTGTACAAACGATTGTGTTTCAAATGTCATTTCATCTTGCAGTAACCAAACGTCGCGTTCATCATTTGAAAATCCTGCAACAGACCAATGAAGCAAACTATATGGGTGGTTATTGTACAAAAAAGACACCCATGTTTTTTCTTTTGCTATTTTTCGAAGACGATTTACTTGATCATTCACAACTATCACTCTTTCTATGTCATTTACATATACACCCTCATTTTAACTCAATATCGCAAAATAAGAAAAGAGATCTCGAAAAAGAGATCCCTTTCATTGTTGCTTCGGCATCCGACGACGATAAACGACGTAGCTGCGCCCCAAATAGCGAAACGGCATACTAAATACATGAACTAACCGCGTAAATGGCCAAACAACGAAAATACATAAAGCGGAGACGATATGCATTTTAAACCAAATTGGTACACTTTCCATATATGTCGGATCGGCACGAAACGTTAAAACGGTGCGAAACCAAGGGCTGATCGTTGTTCGATAGTCAAATCCGTCAGCATTCACGTTCAACGACGTTGCAGCAAAGCCTGTTAACATGACAATTGCTAACAAAATGAGAACGAGCCAATCTGCTTTACTGCTTGTTAAACGAATGCGCTTTATCGTTAAACGACGTTGAATGAGAATCGCTAAACCGACGATAGAAACAATTCCTGCTGGAAGCCCGAACGCAATCGCTATCGTATGATACGTGTGCTCAGAAATACCAACCGCATCATAGATCGATTTCGGAATAAGAATACCCATCACATGACCGATAAAAACGAAGATAATCCCCCAATGAAATAAAGTACTTCCGAGCCGTAACGATTTTTTTTCAAGAAACTCGCTTGATTTTGTCGTCCAGCCAAACTGATCGTGCTGATACCGATAAATATGTCCGCCAATAAAAATCGTCAAAACGATGTAAGGGAAGTATCCCCAAAGAAATTGTTCGAGCAATTACGACACGCTCCCTTCCACAAGTTTACGCACACCGATTTCTTCCAGCGTCATGAGCAACACATCGAATAAAATGGCGTAATAACTTTCAGCTACAATGAGCTGTTCACGAATGTAAGAAAGATGATTGAAATATTTTTGCATGAGCGGTTGAACATACACATGCTCTGCTTGCGACGCAAATTCAAGCATAAGTGGCAAGTAATCCGGCAATTCCCGCTCCGTTATGTCAAACCCTGCCGATTTATATAGTTGCTTCAATTGCAATAGCTCGATTCCGCGCTCTCTTTGCTCACCTGTACTCATATATGTGACATATAAATTTGTTTTTTTGCCAAAATCAAACGTATATACATACATTTCAATCCATGATGTTTCATCCGTTTGTTTTACATAATCGATAAACTTTTGGATGTTTTGAACAATTGGACGATGCGGAATTTGTTGACTAAACGTTGCACAGTCATCGAGTTGATCACGCCATTGCCGATCTGGATACGATAACAAATACGAAACGATTTCAAACACCGTTTGTACGTGAACATAATCCATTTGAATCCGTTACAGAAAACTTACAAAACTTTATAAATAATCTATTCATTATTTATAAA